>NZ_AEXQ01000025.1:0-20969 GCF_000191865.1 Turicibacter sp. HGF1 | reverse complement strand
TTGTGTCTCAGCCTGCTATGATGCAACAGCCTATGATGACTCCCCAAGCTACGGTTCAACAAGCTGTGACTCAACCAAATATGGTTGATAATACCCTTAGTTACGACCAAAATATGACTCAACCTAACTATCAAAATGCAATGATTTCTACACAATCAATGCCTCTTGCTAGTTATCCAGCATACGGTACTGCTTCTATTTATAGTAGCCAAGTTGGAATGCCAACTAATCAACTTGTAACAACACAAACGACTCAATCAGTTCCAGTTGCACAGAATCAATCTACGACTACCCATCATAAAAAAACAACTTATGTTGAAACTTATGCGCAACCATGTACAAACCAAGAACCTGTAAGTAATCAAATAACAACAACCAAAACGACAACTGAGAAATATCCACTAACCGGTAATATGGTTTATAGCGTTCAACAACAACCAAAAGGTTCAACTATGCAAGACTATAACTTATACTTGCTAGAAAAAGAATACTATGGTGATGATACCGATCAACCTGTGTATACTAAAACACAATCTTATCGAGATGGTCGTGCTGATGGATCACCACTCATCTCTTGCGATAATATTCCACTCGCAACTAGTTGTGTTAAAATGCAATCTTATCAAAATTTAAATGATTCTACTAATACACTTCAACAAGGAACTGCCTTTGCAGATTTATACATGCCTTACACTCCTAGAAAAGTTCCTGTAAGAGGAGGTAACCGCTATGAATAAAAACGAACTACTACGTAACATCCAAGCAATCAGTTTAGTTGCAGTAGATTTAAGACTTTTTCTCGATACACATCCAGGCAATCAAAAAGCACTAGCTGATTACAAAAATGCTACTGCTCAATATCAATCATTAAAAGATCAATACGAAAAAGAATATGGTCCACTCCTTAATTTCGGTCACAGTGATTTAACAGGAAAGTATAATTGGATAGATGAACCATGGCCATGGAAAAATAAATAAGGGGGACATATTAAATGTGGGTATATGAAAAAAGATTACAAATTCCAGTGGATATAAAAAAACGTGATTTAAAAATGGCTAAAGATATTTATGATGCCCTAGGAGGTGCTGATGGAGAATTAACTGCTTCAATGGAATATCTTCATCAACGTTATACAATGCCAACAGGACAATCAATTGCAACTTTAACCGATATTGGTACCGAAGAATTAGCTCATCTTGAAATTGTGGCCTCTTTAATTTATCAGTTAACAGATGGTGCAAGTATTGAGGAAATTAAAGCTGCTGGTCTTGATACTAGCTATGCAGGACGAGGAACAGGGATTTTCCTAGCTGATCCAAATGGCGTTCCATGGAATGCAGGTTATGTCGCACTTAAAGCTGATCCAGTAGCAGATTTAACAGCTGATATGGCGGCTGAACAAAAAGCAAGAGCAAGTTATGAACATTTACTTGATTTAGCTACAGACGAAGATGTTCGTCAGGTACTAAGTTATTTAAGAGAACGAGAAGTTGTTCATTTCCAACGTTTTGGAGAAACATTAATGAATGTTCAAAATCATTTTGAACATGACCGTTATTTCTTTATGAATGATCAAGATTAACCTTTTCCTAGGTAATAAAAAAAAGCTTCCATCTAGGAAGCTTTTTTATTTTGTGATGAACTGAGACATATTTCTTTTATAAAATACCATTAAAAACTTAAGAAATTACGACAATATTCCTTAAGTTTTTCTTAACATAAAAAGGCCCCCAAAGAGAGGGACCTTTTTTTACTAAGCAATCAGTTGTTTTGCTCTTGTAATCGCATCTTCAAATCCGCGGCAAACATTTGCGCGACCGATGTGTTTGACTAAACCAACACGTTTGATAACTTGATATGGTCGATCTGCGACTTCAGACAAGACTAAAACCGTATTTGAACGTTCACAATTATCATATAATAAATCTAATGCATGAACAGCTGTAGCATCAATAACAGGTACATTTCGCAATCTTATAATTAATACTTTAGATGGCCCCTGTAACGACTGAATTGAATCTAAAAATTTATCAGCAGCTCCAAAGAAAAATGGGCCATTAATTTCATAAACTAAAATTTCATCTGATAATACCTCTTTTAATTCATCATCTAACAATTCACTGTCTTCATGATCATCCATTAAATCTAATCCATAAACATCCGTTACATCTGTCATACGTTTTAAGAATAAGAATGATGATAAAACCATCCCAACACTAATAGCAAGTGTTAAATCAAATAATACTGTTAAAAAGAAGGTCGTTAATAAAACTGCGACATCACTTTTTGGTGCATGCAATAATTTTTTAAACATACGCCACTCACTCATATTATAAGAAACCATAATTAAAATTGCAGCTAACGTAGCTAATGGAATTAACTTTACTAACGGCATTAACACTAATAAAATAAATAATAATGTTAACGCATGAATAATTCCAGCAATTGGAGTACGTCCTCCATTTTTAATGTTTGCAACTGTTCGTGCGATTGCCCCCGTTGCAGGCATTCCACCAAATAATCCTGATGCAATATTAGCAATCCCTTCTGCTACTAATTCCATATTTGATCGATGTTTACTCCCAATCATACCATCCGATACAACAGCTGATAATAATGATTCCATCGAACATAAAAATGCAATCGTAAATGCCGGTGCTAATAAAACTTGAATCTTAGCCCATGTAAAGTGAGGAATTGATGGCATTGGAAATGAAGAAGATAAATTTGCATACTGACTTCCGATAGTTTGCACATCTAACTTTAAGACAGATACCAGAAATGTTGTTACAACGATCGCAATTAAAGACCCTGGAATCTTTTTATTAATTTTAGGCCAAATAATTAAAATAGCTAAAGCTAACGAACCTATAATAAATGGTAACAACCTTGCTTTATCAAATGACTCAAAATAATAAATCCATTTCTCAATAAATTCTGTTGGCACAGTCCCGATATTCATTCCAAAGAAATCTTTAATCTGTGAACTAAAAATGGTAACTGCAATTCCACTTGTAAATCCTACCGTAATTGGATACGGGATATACTTAATCATACTACCTAATTTACAGAGTCCAAATAAAATCAATATAATTCCAGCTAAAATCGTAGTAATCAATAACCCCTCAGTTCCATGAGTAGCTACGACTCCATAAACCACCACCATGAACGTAGCACTCGGTCCCCCGATTTGGACACGACTACCTCCAAGTAAAGAAATAAAAAAACCAGCAATAATAGCAGTATATAACCCTTGTTCAGGTGAAACCCCCGAAGAAATTGCTAATGCAATTGAGAGTGGTAAAGCAATAATAGCAACAATTAATCCAGCTATTACGTCTTTAATAAACTGCTCCTTATTATAAGTTTTCATAACAGATAATAATTTAGGTTTTAGTCTTGTTGACACGGTAAAAATATCTCCCTTCCAATTCTCACATCTGGTACAATATATTTATTTTAACACCACAGCTCTTGTAGCGATAGGAAAAAATTAGTTATTTTGTTAATACTATTTCATAGAATTTAAAAACAGGAAAAAGCCTCCATAAAGATTATGAAGGCTTTTTTTATATAACATCAACGCTACTAATTAGCGATCTTTAGGCATTGCCGCACCAGGAGCTGTTTTTTCAGCACGAATTGGTTTACCATTAATTAATTTTGAGTTTAATTTACGGATAATGTTATTAGCGTGTGCTTTATCAACATTAATGAATGTGAATTTTTTATAAACGTCGATATCTCCGATTGCACGTGCAGGAATATCAGACTTTTTAGTTAACATTCCAACGAAGTCTTTAGCCTTAACTTTTTGCTTAGAACCAACGTTTACGAATAAACGAACTTCGTTTTTACGCATTCCTTTAGCTTTTGGATTACCTGCTGTAACTTCTTCGATATGAGCATATTTCTTAGTGCTTTGACCAATTTTCATTTGTAATAAACCAGCCGCAACTTGTTCAATTGTGAATCCTTTTTCTAAGATTGCAGCGATTAATTCGTTTTCTTTAGAGAAATCTTTTCCTTCTAAATTAGCAACGATTTCGTCAATAACATTAGTAGATTTTTTCGCTTGAATTTCTTCTACTGATGGAATTGGCATTTTAGACATTTTTGTTTTTGTGTAATCTTCAATACGACGGATACGGAACATATCTTTTCCGAATACAAACGTAATTGATAATCCAGTCATCCCCGCACGACCAGTACGTCCGATACGGTGAACATAGTTTTCTTCATTTAATGGGATATCGTAGTTGAATACTGCTTCAACGTTACTTACGTCGATACCACGAGCAGCGATATCAGTTGCAACTAAGATATTAACATTTTTACGACGGAAGCTGTTCATAACGCGGTCACGTTGAGCTTGTTTTAAGTCTCCGTGTAACCCTTCAGTTACGTAACCTTCTTCTTGTAATTTAGAAACTAATTCATCAACTTCACGTTTAGTATTAGTGAAGACGATAGAAGAAGTTAATCCCATCATATCGATACAACGAATCATCGCTTGAACACGGTCTTGGCGTTTAACTTCAACGTAGTATTGATCGATTTTTTTGTTTGATAATTCTTCTGAAACGACTTTAACCACTTCAGGATTTTTTTGATAAGTTTTAGCAATGTTCATGATTTCACGAGCCATTGTCGCTGAGAACATAACTGTTTGACGAGATTCAGGTGTTTTTTCTAAGATTTCTTCGATATCATCTTTGAATCCCATGTTTAACATTTCATCAGCTTCATCTAAAACTAACATTTTTAAGTTTTCTAGTTTTAAAGTGCCGCGGCGCATGTGGTCCATAACTCGTCCTGGAGTTCCGACAACGATTTGAACACCTTTTTTAAGTGCGCGGATTTGAGGATCATATGATTGTCCTCCATAAATTGATAAAATGTGAACATCACGGTTGTTACGTGAGAATTTTTTAGATTCTTCATGAACCTGTACCGCTAACTCACGAGTTGGACATAATACTAATGCCTGAACATTTTTATTTTTAGGATCAATTTTTTCAAGGATTGGTAACATAAATGCTGCCGTTTTCCCTGTTCCTGTTTGTGCTTGTCCGATAATATCTTTTCCAGCTAATACTACTGGGATTGCTTCTGCTTGGATTGGTGATGGTTTAACGTACCCGATCTCCTCAATTGCTTTTAATGTTGATGGTGATAAAGCAAGATCTTTAAATGTAATTTCTGTCATTCTTTGCTTCCTTTCTATTTAAACACAAAAAAAACGTAAATGAGCAGACGAACATCACTTACGATAGTGTCATGTTTACGAAGTGTCAATAAATTATACACTATTTTAAACCCCTTTGCAACCTAACACGTCGAATGATATCGTTTCCTAGCTAATATTCTGTGCTTATTCTCTCTTTATTTTTTTAACGTAACTACAATCTTATTTAGTATGGACCAATTACCTGATTTATTTTCATCAGAACATAAATAAAAACAAAAATCTTAACCATTTAATAATTCCAAAACAATGCTCCTATCAAGGATTGTATCTTATTAATCACATGTGACATCTATCAAAAATGTGATATAATGTTTCAAGATAAATTACACGGAGGTGTTTTAGCATGCTTACAGTATCAAACGTTGGTTTACGATATGGTGATAAAAAATTATTTGAAGAAGTTAACTTAAAATTCACTCCAGGAAATTGCTACGGAGTAATCGGTGCAAACGGAGCTGGAAAATCTACGTTTTTAAAAATTTTAGCGGGTGAAATCGAACCTAATACAGGTCATGTAAGTTACCCAAAAGATATTCGTATGTCAGTTTTAAAACAGGATCATTATCAATACGATGAATTACCAGTTTTAGAAACAGTAATTCGTGGTAATGAACGCCTATTTGAAATTACTCAACAAAAAAATGCGTTATATATGAAAGAAGATTTCTCTGAAGAAGATGGAATTTTAGCAGCTGAACTTGAAGGTGAATTTGCTGACTTAAACGGGTGGGAAGCAGAATCAGATGCTGCCTCTTTATTACAAGGTTTAGGTGTTCCAACAGAATTACATGATAAATTAATGAAAGAATTAACAGGGGCTGAAAAAGTCAAAGTATTATTAGCTCAAGCATTATTCGGAAACCCTGGAATCTTAGTACTCGATGAGCCTACCAACCACTTAGATATTCAATCAATTAACTGGTTAGAAGAATTCTTAATCAACTTCGAGGGAACAGTTATCGTTGTATCCCATGACCGTCACTTCTTAAATAAAGTGTGTACTCATATTTGTGACGTTGACTTTGGGAAAATCAAATTATTCGTTGGTAACTATGATTTCTGGTATGAATCAAGCCAATTATTAAATCGTATGGCTAAAGAACAAAATAAGAAAAAAGAAGAACAAATCAAAGAATTACAAGAATTCATTGCACGTTTCTCTGCTAATGCTTCTAAATCTAAACAAGCGACATCTCGTAAAAAATTATTAGATAAGATTACATTAGATGACCTTGAACCATCAAGTCGTCGTTATCCATACGTTGGATTCAAACCAGAACGTGAAGTTGGGAATGACATTTTATTCGTTGAAGGATTAACAAAAACAATCGATGGAGTTAAAGTTTTAGATAACGTAAGCTTCATGGTTAATAAAGATGACAAAATTGCATTTATCGGTGATGAAATTGCCGTTACAACATTATTCAAAATCTTAAACGGTGAAATGGAACCAGACAGTGGAAAATTCAAATTTGGTGTGACAATCAAAACAGCTTATTTCCCTAAAGACAACTCAGAATTCTTTAATGGATCTGACTTATCATTAGTTGACTGGCTACGTCAATATTCTGATGACCAAACAGAAAGCTATGTTCGCGGATTCTTAGGACGTATGTTATTCTCTGGTGAAGAAGCCCTTAAAAAAGCTTCAGTATTATCAGGGGGAGAAAAAGTACGCTGTATGTTATCACGCATGATGTTAACAAATGCTAACTTATTAATGCTTGATCAACCTACAAACCACTTAGACCTTGAATCAATCACAGCGGTTAATAATGGATTAAAAGACTTCTCAAGCAACGTCTTATTCGCATCACATGACCACCAATTTATTCAAACAATCGCTAACCGCATCATCGACATCAAAGAAGACGGAACAATCGTTGACAAACAAACAACATACGATGAATATTTAGCATTAGCATAAAAAACTAAGTGTTACACTTAATCTTCCAAATCCCATGTACAAAATGTACATGGGATTTTTTTCTTTTCAACATTAATTTCTAGACGTTAAAAGGGGCTATTTCATTATAGCCCCCCTTAAAATTATCTTTATTTAAATGTTACCCTCACCATCACTGGATAATGGTCTGACAAATAAACACCATCAAAACAGTCTGCCCAAGCAACAGCTTTAGAGGCATTTACACTTTTAGTCGCAAAGATATAGTCAATTTTAATCTTTATTTTTCCATAGTCATGGAAGGTATAATCTAATTTATCAGTCAAATCATTCAATTCGATTATCTCATTATTGACGATAGCTTTAATTTCTTCGTCTTGTGGTTCAGAGTTCATATCTCCCATGATTAGGGTTGGCAGCGAGATATTTTGTTCACGTAAGTGTAAATCATTTAATAGTTGCTCACTACTTTGTACTCTTATGCTTGATTGCATGTGATCATAATGCGTGTTATATACACGGAAAATCTGATTTGTGAGTTGATTTTTAAACACGGCTACATTGCAAGGTCTTGCCAATGTCATCATCTCTTTTTTACTCCCTGGCTTATAGGGAGTATCAGAAAACCAAAAAATATCTAAACTCATTAAATCAAGTTTATTTTTATTGTAAGCAATCATCACCATTTCCCCACTCATCTGCTCATCTCGACCGCATCCAACAAAAACATAATCCGTTAACTGTCGTTTTAAATCCCTCAAACTAATTTCAGTTAACTCTTGAAATCCAATCAGATCCGGAGCTTCACTTTTAATTTTATGGACCACATGAGAAACACGATTTTCCCATACATTAAGTCCATCATCTACTGTAATTCTTAAATTAAATGTTACAATTTTCAATTCATTATCCATGATTATCCCCCACATTTTTATAAGTTCAAGTTTCCCCCTTATCATACTCTCCTCCCCTGTTTCTATCAATGAACTATTTATAGGATTTTATTGATTTTTATAGTTCATTTAACCATCATATTTTTAGAGATTTTGCCTTAATTCGCTTCACTGTATAAAATTTTTAATACTGCCATATAATGAATTAACAACTGATTACGTTTTATGGGGGAATATTTATGATTACATTGAAGGAGATAACAAAAGATAATTTTTGGGATTGCATTGAATTAACAGTTTCTAAAGATCAAGAAGATTTCGTTACTTCAAATGCGATTTCCATCGCTCAGTCTAAAGTGCAACCAGAATGCATCCCACTTGCCATTTATCATCATGATATCATGGTCGGATTTGTGATGTATTGTCTTGATGTGGATGATAATGAGTATTGGATTTACCGTTTCATGATTGATGAAAAATATCAAAATATGGGATATGGAACACAAGCATTAGAGCAGGTCATAGAACGAATTAAAGAAGATAAGACTCATCATAATATTTTCGTTGGAGCTCATCGTGACGGTGAAGTTGCAATTAACCTTTATAAAAATTTTGGTTTTGAATTTAATGGCCAAATCTTTGGTCATGAGCATGTGATGGTTTTAACTTACTAATGACGATTGCCTCCATAAATCCTTACCACTATCCAAAGAGAGAAGATAAATGATCTTCTCTCTTTGGATTTTTTTAATTGTGGATAATCACAAAATATCCTATATTCATCAAAAGAAAAACTATATAGTAAAAATTCATTCTCTCTTATACTAGTTCTGTAAACGATTTATAGGAGGGGTAACTGATGTATTACATGGGGATTGATGGTGGTGGAACAAAAACAAGATATGTGATTGCCAATCAAGAGATGGATGTCTTAGTGGATTTTGAAAGTGAGACGATACATATTCATCAAATTGGGGCGGATGAACTAAGAAATCGTCTTGAATCTCATATTAAACTAGCTTGTAGCAAAATTGATATCCAACCAACGGATTTAAACTTTGTCTTTATTGGGGTTCCAGGTTATGGAGAAAGTCAAGCAGATAAAGAAGTCATTGATGATATCTTAGCAGAAGTAATGCAAGAGATTCCCTATCAAGTGGATAATGATGGCGTTGTGGGATGGGCAGCAGGATGCGGGTGTCAGCCTGGAATCAACATTGTAGCGGGAACCGGTAGTATCGCAAATGGTCGAAATAAGGAAGGCCTCTCTCTTCGGTGTGGAGGTTTTGGTCCAAATATCGGAGATGATGGAAGTGCACACTGGATTGGACTTCGTGTCATTAATGAGTATACGAAACAAAAAGACGGGCGCCATGAAAAGACATGTTTAGTCGATATCATTGAAGAAGCTTATGACATTACCTATTTATACGAAATTGTGGATATCGTCTTTAATCGACTTAAACTTTCAAGGCCTGACATTGCAAAATTCTCAGCAATTGGGGCAAAAGCCGCCCAAAGCGGATGCATCGCCTGTCAAAATCTATTCCACCAAGCGGCACATGAACTTGCCTTACACATCAAAACATTAGCTAAACAATTGAATTTAACGGATTCATTTGCCGTCTCATATTCAGGTGGAGTTTTCAAATCAGGCGATACTATCTTAGTACCACTCGCTAACGAATTACAAAACTTAGATTGCAAGATTCAAGCACCGCTTCTAGAACCTTGTCTTGGGGCTGTCTTACTTGCTTATCAACTTGAAGGTAATAATGTGACAGATGAATTAATTCAAAAACTACAAGCACACTAAAAGAGGTGGAGAAATCTCCATCCCTTTTAACGTTTAAAGAAATATTCTTCCTGCTCCTCAAGCTCTTTATCCGAATTTTGACGCCATTTTCCTCTTTAACCCCACGTATTAATCCTTACGAAAGAGTTTCACCTACTTTGAAAATTCCATCCTTTCATTTAATGCAGGTCTCCTACGGCAACATTTATGATACTCGTCCACTAGAAGAGAGCTCTCTTAAAAAGTAAGATCATCCCTCAACTACTAGGAAATTCGATAAAAGTTTTCAAATAAGGACCTTATGCATGTTATCATAATGATATGAGGGATTAATGCTGTTTTTTTGCGCAGTAATCACTAAGAAAGGAAAGTGATCAATATGAAACGAATGATTTTATTCATTTGTTTATTAACTCTAGTGGGGTGTGGAAAGTCTGATAGCTTATTAAATTATAAAAATTCTTATATTGGGGATAACTCAGCGGTTGGAAATATTCTAAGTTTATTACCTGTAAATCTTCAAGATTATACATTTAGTCTGCAAACCGCATCAGAGCCTTATGAATTAACAGTCAATTATTCTAATACTAAACTTACAAACGATGATTTAAATTATAGTGCTGATATATTATTTACACTGATTCAAAATGTTGAAATCATTCATTTTGAATCAGAAAATTCATCATCAACTTTCTTACGCCCATCTGATGAATTCTTACAAAAAATAGAAAAAGAACTAACTCAAGCGAGTTAGTTCTTTTTAAGTTACAACAGTAACCATAATAATCAATGCGATACTAAATAGTAGGTAAGCGAAAACTCCATGATTAAGCCATACAAGTTGCATTAACTTACTTTCTGGAATCGTTAAATCTCCTTGCACAAGCTCAACTTTTTTACGATTTTTGATGATTAATATCGTTCCAAACGTAATCAAAATAACAACAATAACGCTAGCTATCTGAGCCCTTAACAAGTCGCTTCCATCTCCGATTAACATGGGTAAGATGAGTGAACCCATAGCGTTGACAAACATATGAATTCCTATTGAATATTTAAGTTGATTTGTTTTTAAAACGATGTAGGCCAAAATGATACCGAGTCCAACGGCATAAAATAGTTGTGATAAGTTTCCATGGTAAAAACCGAATGCAATCGCAGTAAAGATAATAGCCACTTTATCTCCATAAATACGTACCCGATCAAGTAGTATTTTCCGAAATAAAAGTTCTTCAATAATTGGCGATAAAACGACAATACATAACAAGCTAAGCCACGGACTTCCAGTTAAAATCACCTGTTGAACGGGATTTACAATGGATTCTGTCTTAAACAATTCTATAAAGCTCAGCAAGAAGGTCGTTAAAAAATTCAAAAGAATCATCACAGCATAAGAAATTAATCCATATTCAACGAGTTGCCATAGTGTTAATCGTTTCTTTTCTTGCGAAACAGCTACCGGTATTTTTTTCATCATACAATAAGCTAATGGAAATCCAATTAAGTAAAAACTGACTGCGATTAAGAAAAAATTAGCCCAATCTGTCATTAATAAGTTTGGATCAACAGCTGACATAAATCCCGCTACAATGAGTTGAACAACATTCACAGATAAAATACTAAAAGTTAGGGCAAATCCAAGACGACTAAAAACTTTTCTAGTCTCAATATAAGAGTAATTCTCCACTACTCCCTCCCCCCTTCTAATAATCCTTATAATTTTTAAATTCTTCTTTCTCTTTTTTTATTTCTCGTCGACGCTCCACTATTTTATAAGCTAGTAATCCTACCACCCCAATGATACAAACTAAGTAAAATCCAAGCACCACACATACGAGAATTTCCATTTTTATTTCACCACCACTGCTGTTCCATAAGCCACCATTTCTGCAGCCCCTGCCATCACAGCTGATGACATTAAACGGACACCAACAATTGCATTAGCGCCTAGACTTTCAGCTTCATCAGCCATGCGACCGAATGCAATTTGACGCGCTTCAATTAACATCTCGTTGTACCCTTTTAATTCTCCTCCAACAATAGTTTTTAATCCCGCTCCAATATCTTTTCCAATATGTTTAGAACGGACAGTGCTCCCCTTTACTAATCCCTTTACTTCAATAATCTCTTTTCCGACAATCGTATCTGTTGTGACAATTAACATACAAATCCCCTCCTATCTACTAAATTATATGGTGAAAATCACTGCCTTATGTCACATCCTAAATGAAAAAAGAGAAATTCCCTTTATTCAGGAAACGTCTCTTCAGATTATCATTTAAAATAATTGATATTCTTCGATAAACTCCAAAATAGAAGCAAGATCTGCTCCAGTATGACAAAATACCTCCACACATTCAATAGCACTGATTGGTGATTCCCATGTTAAATAATTTTGGAGTAAGACATTGCCACGCAAATCATGCAAATCTCCACCAGGAACCTGAATTTTAACTGGTGCCTGGCAACGGTCAACGAGTTCAAAGAAAGCCTCACTGTCTTTAATTCCCTTTAGCATTAAAGCTATATTTACATTATCCATAAAATCCCCTCACTTTTTAATTCACGTTATACTATAATGATAGCGACACTGTGATTTCCAAACAATAACAGTAAAGACCAATCCTATAACAAAAGCGACAAAGGGGAATTATTCCATGCCTATTCAAATATACGACCTAAATCTTGATAAAAAAAATCGCGAACTCGAAGTTCGCGGGACACCGTTATTTCCTTGCGGGGCCTATTTTTCAGATATCATAAGTAATGTAACAGGTGATATTCCCTGGCACTGGCACGATGAATTCGAAGTCATTGTCATTAAGAAAGGTCCAATTAAAATTAGCGTTAGCGGAACTGATTACTTACTTCAAACAGGTGAAGGACTATTTATTAACTCCAATGTTTTACACTCAGTCTATGTCTTTAATGATCAACCTTGTTTATTGAATTCACTCGTATTCCACAAAGAATTAATCTGTGACACAAATGAAAACATCTTTAAACAAAGATATATTCAACCTTTAGCAAATTGCAACGCTCTACCAAGTATCCCACTTTATCCTCATATCAAGTGGCAACGAATTGCAATCGATTGTATTCTTACCGCTTATGAGGCCTACGAATCGGAGAAGTTTGGTTACGAGCTATTTATAAGAAATCAACTCTCACACCTTTTTTATCTTCTTGTCAAACACCATCAAGAAGCACTCCAACAACCTCAAATCGAAAACCAAGAAATAAAGCGTCTGAAAAAAATGCTAAACTTTATTCACGAAAACTACTCCAAAGGAGTCGAAGTAGGACAAATTGCTGCTAGCGCCAACATCAGTATAAGAGAGTGTCAACGATGTTTTCAAAAACACGTCCAAATGTCCCCAATGCAATATCTTTTAAAATACCGTATTTCAGTTTCAGCAGGCCTATTGCTTCAAACGGATGCAACCATTACCGAAATCTGTAACAAAGTCGGATTCGATAGTCCAAGTTACTATACAAAAATCTTTAAACGCTTCATGAATACTTCACCAACTGCTTACCGTAAAAAAACTATAGTAAGATAACTCTTCTAGCTTTTACACATCTCATTCTCCCATCAACCTCAAACCCAACATCACCCATAGTTACCTATCTTCACAACTTAAAGAACTTGAAGCCGACCTAATTATTAAACGAACAGTATACAACGAAACTCCACTAAGAGTTGAATACTCACTCACCGATATCGGACGACAATTCCTTGACGTTATGGAAAATCTGTGTGATTGGGGATTTGATTACATTAACTACACAGCTAATCTTTAAAAGTAAATTCGTTGGTTAATCCTCTTTCATCTATTAAAATAAAGTTATACACAGTTTGATTTTTAATAATAAGGAGAGTCTAATCATGGATTTAAATAAAAAATTATGTTATTGCTTCAATATTACAGTTGGAGATATTAAAGAAGAGATTGAAACAGGATCAACAACATTACAAGAAATTCAAACCGAAACAAAAGCAGGTTTAGCTTGTAAAGGATGTGTTAAACGCGTTCAAGAAACAATTAACTTATTATTAGAAGAAAAATAAAAATGAGGGAGCCACAGCACGGCTTCCTCATTTTTATTTCACGTCTTGTACTCTAATCTCTATATCAAAAGAACCTAATACTTCATTTGCGTTATAGGCAATCACGTAATTTCCTGAATGATCAATAAGGAAACTTGGACTATCTTTTGTTCCAGAAAAACTTGCCTTCATTCCAGCTTCATCAAACATCCCAAAATCTAAAATTCCTTGTTTAATATTGGTACGATAATCAATCGTTACGGTCATGCCTTCTTCTAAATAAGCCTCATACAGAAAGACTTGTTCAGTCGTTGACTCTGAAAATGAATGATGAAGTAATGTTTTTTCAAACCTATTACTATTAAAAACAGGTGATGGGAGTTGCTCAGACGGTACAACGATATCAAAAGGTTGATAATCTATCGGATTTACATTTTCTACAACTGGACTTTCATATGCAATATTGACATTTGAGCTTCGCACTCCCATAAATGTAGCCATTCCAATTAGCGGTAAAATACTAATCAGTAATGAAATAATGACAATCACAATAAAAGTTTTCTTATGCTTTAAAATAATCTTCATCCTAAACTCCCCCTTATTTAATATGTGCCGAACAACTCGGACAATAGTGCCACTCTGACTCGACTGTTCTTCCACAATTTTGACATTTTTCTTTCAACGCTTGACCACAATGAGGACATGTACTAAAATCCTTATTCACCTTCTCATTACAAGTCGGACAAAGATATGAGAAACTACGACTAATCAACAAATAAATAATTAATGGCAACGGAAGTAATATCGGATATACAATCGGAAAAATTGCAAAAATTGCCCAAACAATTGCCAAACGATCACCTCGATCCTTTGCATCTAAATAAATCCACGCGACCTGACCAATTCCAAAACAAACGACTACAAATAAAACAACTGACATTAAAATACTCATCACAATCATATATTTCCACCCTCTCTATACCGAACAATTAACAAAATCAACGAGGCAAACAACACATAAATGCCACCAAGCATTATAAACTCTCGATTAAATCCTATAAATTTAAAAATCAACATTTGTGCAAGCACACAGAAAACTCCCGCTATCATCATCAGGATCTTAAGACGTTTTCTTTGCCTTTGAAGCTTCAACTCATTAGCAACTCGAATAATCTTTAATGTATCAATCTCAGTTATCAAACCTTGAGCCTCTAATTGCTCATCCTTTAAAACATCCATCATCTACCCTCCTAACTTCTTTCTTATCTTTTGAATCGCATTAAAAATTCGCGACTTTGTCGTTCCTGTTGCAACTCCAAATAAATTAGAAATCTCTTCAATACTATAGCCATAATAATGTCTTAAAATAAAACTCATCCGCTGTTCTTCACTCATGTCCTGTAAGGCATTCATCGCTTCCTTAAACTGAACCTGTATTAACGCGTCACACTCACCTTCACTAAACACCGATTGAATAATTTCGTCATCGTAAACAATGCGACTTTGCTTTCTTACCTCGTTTCGATATAAGTTAGTCGCAATTTGAATTAAGTAAGTCAAAAATTTACTTTCTCCACGAAACTTTTCAATATTTAGTGTCGCTTTAAGTAATGTTTCCTGAACTAAATCCTCCGACATTTGAATATCCCCAGTTAATTTAATGAGATAACCATAAACCGTCTTATAATGCATCCCAAACAATATATTTAAGCAGTGCCGATCACCTGAAATCGCCTGTTTCACAAGCTGTTCCTCATCCAACCCTCTCACCTTCTTTCACTAATAAGACACGCGAGTTAAAAAAAAGTTCATAAAAAAAAGAAAAAAGAACACCAAAAGTTCTGTGTTCTTTAACTATAACTTGTTTATTTAATATTTTCTATAATTTTCTAATTGTTCTCTCTCCATTTTCTTCTCTTTCAAACGTTCTGTAATTTTAAAGATTAAAAAAATACCAAACACTAAAAAATTAAGCAAATACCAACCAATAATAAATTTAAGCATTATTTAATCACAACCGCTGTTCCATAAGCGACCATTTCAGCCGCCCCTGCCATCACTGATGATGACATTAAACGCATTCCAACAATCGCATTTGCCCCTTGAGCTTCTGCATCTTCAACCATACGTCCAATCGCAATTTGGCGTGCCTCCGTTAACATCTCATTATATCCAGTTAATTCCCCCCCAACTAGATTTTTAAATGAGGCTCCGATATCTTTACCAATATTTTTTGAACGAACCGTACTTCCACGCACTAAACCTTTTACCTCAATAATTTCTTTCCCTGGGATACTATCTGTTGTCACAATTAACATAGACTATTCCTCCATTATGTTTTCAACTCTTTAATTAGATGATTGTCTAATTATTTAATAGCATTATAGCTCTTTGACCTATAAAAGTCAATAAATAACAGATATTTTTTACAGTGTCGATTTCGACACTATCTGAAAAACTTGAAAAACTAGGAGTTACAGGAGTATAATAAGTAAATGTATAGTTACTTTGCTATTGTAAATAACAACAATAGTCTTTGAATCAAATCTTATTAACAGGAGTGATACCCAATGGGTCGTAAGTGGAATAATATTAAATACGGAAAAGCTGCTAAAGATGCTGCCCGTTCAAAAGTTTTAGCTCGTTTCGGAAAAGAAATTTACATGGCTGCTAAAAATGGAGATCCAGATCCAGAATTAAACCGTAACTTAGCATCAGTTATTGACCGTGCTAAAGTTGCAGGGGTTAACCGTGAAATCATCGACCGCGCTATCAACAAAGCAAAAGGTGGATCAGACGAAAATTACGATTTCATCCGCTATGAAGGATACGGACCAAATGGTGCTGCCGTTATCGTTGATACATTAACTGACAACGTAAACCGTACAGTAGCTGAAGTACGTTCTGCATTTAACAAAAACGGTGGAAAAATCGGAGTAAGTGGTGCCGTAGCATTCATGTTCGAAGCAACAGCATTATTCGGATTCAACGGAAACTCAGCTGATGAAATTTTAGAAGGATTAATGGAAGCAGACGTAGACGTTCGTGACGTTGAAGAAGAAGATGGAGAAATCACAGTATACGCAGACCAAGATCAATTCCATGCCGTACAAACAGCATTAAATGGAATGGGAATCACAGAATTCGAAGCTGCAGAATTAACAATGTTACCAACATCAACAGTAGAATTAGATGGTGATGCATTAGCTAAATTCGAAAAATTAATCGACGTACTAGAAGACTTAGACGATGTACAACAAGTTTACCACAACGTAGAATTACCAGACGAAGAATAATAAAAGGCTAAGAGATGTGCTTAACACTCGTAGAAAGTAAGGAGAGTCCGCCGTGTCGTAAGACACAAGAGGCTCTCGAACTTTACCAGAGTGTTGCATCTCGAAGCTAGATTAAATAAAAAGCTAAGACGAACAGATAACTCCGAATAAAAGTGCTTAGCCACCGAAGTGCTTGAAAGTACAATTGTGGATAAAACTTTATAGAGGAGTTGTTCATCGAAGCTGGATTAAATAAAAGGCTAAAGCTAATACTTTAGCTCTTCAAAAAATGTAAGGGAGTGATAAGTGTCTCGTTTTTAGAGACACTTATCACTCCCTATTTTTTAAAACAAACTAATTCAAAAGGAATTTTTTAGTTAATCTTATACATTTATTCTGAAGAGACAGTGAGCTAAAGCTATATTTCCATCCCTTGTACCAAGCTATCCCTGTGCCTGATTTATGCTTTTATCTTACACTCCACGTACTTTGTACGTGATTTTTTTATGATTGAGTTATTACTCTTTTATACTTAATAGTCAATTGTACATTTCACAGAAATTCATTATTTTAAGTGTATATCACTCCTAATACTCTGCACCCTATTAATGAAAACAACTCATCATCTGTTTAAAGTAAGTACTTTGTAGGATATAATAACAGTATCGAATTCAAAATATGAATTCCTAAAAAGGAGCTCTGAGCATGGAAATTAAAACAAAACATAAGAAATTTAATAGTTTTACAGATTTATATAGCTTTATGATAGATAGTCACTTAGAAGAAATAAGTGTCACAATGAAATATCCTGACGGAACAAAAAGTTCTGGAATTATGCCAATTGACATGGTTTTATCATTCACTTCAATTGAACAAATTAAAACTTTAGATAAAGAGTTAAAAGAATTATCAACTAAATACAATGAAGATTTAGCTAAAGTTCGTGAAATTGCAGAAAACTGTAATGAGCTGAATTATTTCGAAGATGAAGATGGTGAAATTCAAGCTCAATTAGATGCAATCGAAGCAAGCAATGAGCTCAAACAAGCAGTCACTGAATTAGTAAACGAAAAATTACATGGTTAAAAGCACGTGAAAGTTCAAGTTTCCTTTACCCTTTCGTTTTATGAAAGAATGAAGGAAGTAGACTTTATAGAGGGGTTAGTGATCAAAGGTGGATTAAATCCTGTTTATGCTTTGATCTTATATCCTACGATGCCTGAACGTAGTTCTTTATTTTTTAGGCTGTTTTAAGTCATCTTATTGGTAAATAAACCGCTTGGTATCAAAAGTTATTGGCTTTCATTTTTAAGAATTTTATCTGTTTTAAATGACTAGATAGTTAATAACAACATTTTCGTCTAATAGCGCCATTTTTTAACTCAAAAAAAGCACTAGATAAATCTAGTGCTTTTTTCTATTATTTTTTAAAATCCCAAACATCTAATTTTACGTTTTTAGTGCTTCCTACACTCTTAATAGCTTTAACTTTTCCACGAGATGTTAGATAACTCTAATATTTATTGTCTATTTTGATTTTTCTGCTTTGAAGTAATTTTTTTTAATACTAATTCATTGTACTCATTTAGTGGTTTTTTTCTCTCACTCATTGCTTTTTCATTTATTTTAACTAATTTATTATAATCTAACTTATAACCGCTTTTTTGAAGAACTCTAATAAAATAATCATCTAATTGAATAATCATAATATCACATCCTATAAATCAAACTACATAATATTATTTTATCATCACTATATTTTTTGTCTAATTATGTGCTTTTTTCTGTTTTTTACAAGATATATCTAATAAAATGTTTATTTTTAACTGATTTACTCCTAAATAGCCACATAAGATTTTTTAAACAAAAAAATAACATTTCAAATTAGATTGATAAATGCATTCGTATCCTATCGAAACCATTAAAAATATAGATTAAATGTTTATTAACAGAATACTTTAATTTAAAAATGACCATTCAAGTGCTTTTTTCTCACCTCTCACGAACACTTTTAACATTTAATTTTTTTTTAAGATAAAATAGAACTGTAGTCAAAAGAATAACAAATTGACATACGTCCGCTAATTTTTCCAATATTAGATTCTTATATTTATGACTAACCACTTTAAAAACAAAAAAAGAGCTGATTTCCTTCAGTTCTTTTTTGTTTTTTAAATTAATTTACAATAATATAATCTCATCATGAATATAATCGAAACTATCACTTTTTCACACTTATTGCAACAAAAACATTTTATATTTCCTACAAAAAAAAGCACCTCTATGAATGTATAAATTAATCTCAAATTTATCTCAATTCATTTAGGTGTTTTTTCTTATTTTCACATATAAAGGAATACAGAATGAAGGTATTCTTTTTTATCCAAGTAAAAAATCAAAAATATTTTCTAAATCACTCGTTGTTCCTTTATACATCTCAGTATACTTACACTTAGTACATGTAATCGTTGTAAAGCGTTTGTTCTGAACATCAAACATTTTGGAAAGCCCACCACCTGTTGCAGCAAACTCATCCACTTCATAGGAGCGATTTTGACATTTTGGACAAATATAATTTTTAATTTCCATCAGTTAAGAGACTCCTTTTTAAATCTAAGTTTTTTATTTCATTACTTTATCTTGATCCTGAATCTCAACATATCCCTTCATTCCATCAGTTAATTGAACCTTTAGTTGTCCATCATTTGATTCAAAATAAAAACCATATGGTTTACACTCTGGTGAAAATTTAACTATTCCTAAAACCGTTGTATTTAAGTGGTCTAATGTAAAAACATCACCATTTAATAAACTTGCAATAACCTCATCTAATCGATTACGGCAATCAAAACGTTTTGCTTTCTCATCATAAGTTAACTGTACATGAAGATTTGTACCCATCAAATCACTCCTTCCGAAAAATCATTCTTATTGTGCCTAAAATTATCAAAAATAAAACCTATTTTACTTTACTTAATCTCCCAATTAATACTTGTAACCGCGC
Source organism: Turicibacter sp. HGF1 (assembly GCF_000191865.1). Lineage (NCBI taxonomy): Bacteria > Bacillati > Bacillota > Erysipelotrichia > Erysipelotrichales > Turicibacteraceae > Turicibacter > Turicibacter sp. HGF1. Next base: position 793 of record NZ_AEXQ01000025.1, on the reverse strand, counting down.
CGCCAAATTTTAAAATAGGCCCTTTAGTGCATAAAATCGACAAATTATCAAATAATATATCTAGATTCCACTCGGAGTCTCCTCTTTTGCTCTGTGCACGCGAAACCCCCCGTACGTTGGTCGGGGGTTTTTTAATATTCATTAAATCTTCAGAATTTCTTGCGGTTTTCTTCATTTCTGTTTGCTATACTAAATGCATGGTACAGATTTTTTATAAATAAGGAGCGTGCTTTTCATGTTACAAAACATTTTAGATAATATATTCCTAGGAGTCATCCTCCTGATTATCGTTGGTATTATCTACTTACCGTTCTACTTTATCCTACGAAAAAAACAAATCCCTATTCTTAGACAACTTAGCTATTTAGGACTGGCAGGAATCATATTCATCATCCTATTTGCAACTATCCTAATAAGCATAATCGGAAGTGGATTAAACTTTAACCCACCTTATCATCGCCTTAACCTAATTCCATTTAGCTGGCTATTTGATACCTTCACAATGAGCCAGGTCATTTCGAATATAATCATGTTTATCCCCCTTGGATTTTTACTACCAATTGTATTCAAAAAATTTCGTTCTTTTTTTAATACCACACTTTTTGCTTTTGCTTTCTCATTCTTCATTGAATGCTTCCAGTACTTTATTGGGCGTTCATCAGACATTGATGATTTAATTCTAAATACACTTGGAGGCATCATTGGATATGGAATTTTTATTCTTTTTAATAAATGGTTATCAACCCAAAACTGGTGGAAAAACTTACTTCAATAAAAAAAATCGCTAAGACAT
>NZ_AEXQ01000026.1:0-4315 GCF_000191865.1 Turicibacter sp. HGF1 | reverse complement strand
TTTTTTATTTTATTCCATTGATTTTGAATATAGAGATACATCTTTTTATAAATTATAAACTGTCTTTACTCTTTGTTGTAATGTTTCGCTATTAGGCATAATTTTAGCCTCTCCTGCGATAAATAAATAACGATATAAAATTTCAGGAACCAATTTTAATTCCTCTTCAGATAAAATATTTGGTAAAATTTCACGACATGCTGTTTCTACATGATCTGCTGTCCAATAATCCGGAAATTCATTGAAATTTCCAAGCATAACAATATGAAACAACTCCACAATATTTGAAAATTGAGCTTGAACTTCTTTTGACATATCTCTAGATAATGAATCAGAATTTAAAATAGTCTTACAAATCTCTCGAATTGTTTGCATCATGACATCAACTTGATTTAAAGAATCTTCATCAAAGTCATAATTTTCATCTTCTGTAGAATCAATTAAATCGTCCATAAATTCATGAGCAGCTTCTAAATAATCTACTTTCAAAATCGGTATTTTAGTTTTCTTACAAAAGTCAGCAAATACATCAATAACTTCTTGATGATCTGAGACTAAACAAGCAGGTCTAAATTTTAAATCTCTACTTAATGTTCTTGCAAATTTTGATAAAACTTCATCATAACTTTCTCGACTCGAATCCGTCATCTCAGCTAGAACTAATTGCTTTGAATCTTTCTCTAAAATCGCTGTAATCATTGGAAAAAATCCTCTGGCACTAGGTTTTGTTTGAACGGGGTCAGGCAATAAAAACTGAGTGACTTCAAACACCATATCATACTGTGGTAACTTCATAATACGGTACGCTTCTAATTCATTATGATATGTAATTTGCAAATCAGAAATTTGTTCCAAAAATAAATTCATTGAAACTTTAATCGTATTCCACTCAGCTTGTTCATTTTGAACACGGATAAAAATTTGATCACCAGTTGCGTTAATTTGATTCGTCTGAATGAGGTTAGCTAACTGAGTTGCTTGCTCAAGTGCTGTGGCTAAAAAACGGCATTGCCATCCATCCTCAAGCTCAGCTGGTAAAAATCCTGCTTTATAATCTCGAAACTGTGGCCATTCCTTAGTACCTTTAAATTTTAAACCTAATACTTTGATTTGTTCAATATCTTTATCAGATAACTGACTTCTATCTTCAAAGCTAGAAACTAAACAAGTTTGTCCCCATAATGTTTTAAAATAATTTGGGTGCCACAGCTCATCATCACTTAATTCTAACATCTGTAAATACCCTTTCAATCCTTCTATCCCTAAATAAACATTCAAAGCTAAATGTTTTCCTTTTTGGCCCAAAATACAGCAAAATCCAGTCAAATTAGTTTCCGGATCTTGCACCGCAAATAATTGATGCTCCGTCATAAAATTCCATGGACTGAAATATTTAAAATCCATAGACGCTTGATATAATCGGCTCCATTCAGTAACAGTTGGCATCCTACTCCTCCTTATTAATCGTTTAAATTATTATGGTAAAATAAGGTTTTCATTACACATAAAAGTATAATTTTTATTTCAAAAAAAATTAGAATGCACTATCCTTGACCATCTTTTTTGAATTTTGTTAAAGTAAGATTAGAAATAAATTAAAAATATCACAATATATAAATATAGATATAGTTCATACTACTTATAGGAATAATTCCATAATTTATTTCAAATTTGACTGTTGGAGGGTAATGTATGATTCAGACTGTAGCCTTAAATAATGATGTTCATTGGTTAGGAATTCTTGACCCAAACCTTGATGTCTTTGATATCATCATGGAGACAAAATACGGAACAACTTATAACTCTTATTTAGTTAACACAACTGAAGGAGCAATTCTAATTGAAACAGTAAAAGAAAAATTCTTTGATTCATATTTAGAAAAAATTAAAGAAACAATTGGGGACTTAGAAAATATTAAGTACATTATCACCAATCATACAGAACCAGATCATGCTGGTTCAATTGGACGTTTAGTAAAACTTCTTCCTAATATTACAGTTATCGGTTCGAAAACGGCCATTACTTATTTAAAAGATTTAATCAATATGGATTTTAACTATTTAACAGCCGAAAGTCTAAAAACTTTCACACTGGGAAATAAAACATTTGATTTCATCCCTGCTCCATTTTTACATTGGCCAGACTCAATGTACTCTTATTTAAAAACAGATAATATTTTATTTACTTGTGACTCATTCGGATCACATTATAGCCCGAAACATGGCATTAAATTATCTGAAGTACCAGAAAGCGAGGAAGCGAACTACCAAGATGCCCTACTTTATTACTACACGGCTATCTTTTCACCATTCAAACCTTATGTCTTAAAAGCAATTGATAAAATCAAAAATTTAAAAATCGAAATGATTTGTAACGGACATGGCCCTGTGCTTGATACTCGCATTGATGAAATCATTAATACATACAAAACATGGTCAACGGCACCACAAAAAGCCCATCATAAAAAAGTGGTCGTCCCTTATGTATCAGCTTATGGTTATACTGGGGAACTTGCCGAAGCTATCGTCAAAGGAATCCAAGAAGTAGACACATCTATCGACGTTGTAATGTATAACTTAGATATCTTAAATTATCCACAGAAAAAAGATGAAATCTTAGCAGCATTCGCTGATGCAGATGGAATTTTATTCGGAACATGTACAATCAATGGAGACGCACTTCCTATCATTTGGGACTTAGCAATCAATTTAAATCCAATCGTTCACGGTGGAAAAGTGGTATCATGCTTTGGATCTTATGGTTGGAGCGGTGAAGGTGTGGATAATATTATGGACCGTCTACATCAATTACGTATGAAAGTATTAGATGGATTCAAAATTAAATTCCGTGCATCAGATCGCGAAACAAAAGATGCTATCGATTATGGTAAATTATTTGCTAAATGCTTAATCGAAGGAAAAGTTCCTGCTCGAAAAAAAGCCGGAGCTACAAATACAGAAGACTTAAATCCAAGTGGAAAAGTTGTTTTATGGCGTTGCGTCATCTGTGGAGAAGTTTATCCTGGTGTATTACCTCCTGAAGTTTGTCCTGCTTGTGGAGTTGGTGCTGACTTATTCGAGCAATATGAAGAAGAAGTTATCACATTCAATTCAACTAAAGAAGAAAACTTCGTTATCGTTGGTAGTGGTGTAGCAGCGGTAAGTGCTGCAAATGCAATCCGTGCTCGTAATGAGGTAGCATCTATTACATTAATCAGTAAAGAAGCAAGCTATCCATACTACCGCCCTGCTTTATCTGATTTAATTGTTAAAGATGTACCGACTGAAGAATTCTACTTAAATCCTGAAGCGTATTACGCTGAAAAAAATATCACATTAAAATTAAGTACAACCGTTGAGTCATTAGATGCTACTAACAAATCACTTGTATTATCTGATGGAATTACAATGTCTTACGATAAATTAATCTTAGCAACTGGATCATCTAACTTTATCCCACCTATCAAAGGAGCAAATGCAGAAGGTGTGTTCAGCATTAAAGATAAAGAAGATGCATTAGCGTTACGTGAATACGCTAAAGGAAAATCTAAAGCTGTTATTATTGGTGGTGGAGTTTTAGGACTTGAAGCAGCTGATGCGTTACAAGAACTTGGATTACAAATCACAGTTATTGAAGCAGCCCCACGCATTATGCCACGTCAATTAGAAGAATCTGCATCAGCATTCATGCAAAATATTTTAGCTACTAAAAACATTAACCTAATTACTGAAGCATCTGCTCAAGAAATTGTAGCAAACAGCAATAAAGTAACAGGTGTTAAAGTTAACAATGAATTAATTGAAGCAGATTTAGTCGTTATCAGCGTTGGAGTTCGTGCAAATACAGGGTTAGCTGTGTCTGCTAACATTACTGTTGATCGTGGAATCGTTGTTAACGAAAACATGCAAACATCAGTTGCTGACATTTATGCTTGTGGTGATGTAGCACAGTTTGAAGGTATTTCAACAAACCTTTGGGCCCCAGCCATTGAACAAGGTAAAGTTGCCGGTACTAATGCTGTTGGTGATGTGGCAACATTCGCTAATCAAGTTGAACCATTATCATTAATTGCCTTTGATACAGAAATGTTCTCAGTGGGAACATATCCAACAGAAAACATGGAATCTTACCAAGTGATGATGGATTCAAATCCAGCAACAGGATTATTCAAAAAATTATACTTCAAAGATAATCACTTAGTTTATGGTGTCTTATTCAAAGATATCTCTAAAGCAAATGTTGTATTAAATGGAGTTCGTCAAGGTCATGACTATCAGACAGTGATGAGCAAAATGTTTAACTAAATAATAAAAA
>NZ_AEXQ01000027.1:0-516 GCF_000191865.1 Turicibacter sp. HGF1 | reverse complement strand
TGACAAAAATTATAAAATTAAATCCATTTTATAGCGAAAAAGTTTGGGGTTATGAAAAATGGAATCTCTCTACACATCGTAACGGATGCTCGACTTTAGTAGATACTAACGAAAATTTACATGATTATTTACAGAAAGATTTACCGATTTTAATCAAAATCATTAAAGCAGATGAATCATTATCAGTTCAAGTTCATCCTGGTGACGAGTTTGCACGTAAGTATGAAAATGACAACGGAAAAACAGAATGCTGGTACATCTTAGAAGCAGAAGAAGGAGCTTCACTAATCTGTGGAATTAAAGATGGATTAAACAAAGAAAAATTCGCTAAAATCCTTGAAGAGGGAAGCGTAGCAGATTACTTAGGAGATATCAGTGTAAAAGCTGGAGATATGATTTATATTCCAGCGGGGACCATTCATGCGATTAAAGGTGGTATAAAACTACTTGAAGTCCAACAAAGTAGCGATGTCACTTACCGTCTTTATGATTGGGGACGTGACCGTGAAATGCATA
>NZ_AEXQ01000028.1:0-19104 GCF_000191865.1 Turicibacter sp. HGF1 | reverse complement strand
TATATATATATATATATATATATATATATATATATATATATATATATATNTNTATNTTTTTTNTTTTTCTATTAATAATTAGGGGAAAAAGTTGTAAGTTTGAGTTTAATAGTAAAAATGGGCTATAAATTTTGAAAAGTTAATACTAAATATCTTTTATTGTAAAGTTAATGATTTTGGGCAAGTTATTTGTAGATTTATTTTGAATGTAGAGTTATTCACAGGTGGACAAATTAGACGCCATTTTTTGATAAAAAATTAGGTATTGTTTATAATAATCCTATATATCTACAAGATAAGATTTTATGTATTATAAAAATCACAAAATACACAATTATCTGCTAAAATTTATTTTTAATATAATATCATTTCATGGTAAAATATTAACAAGTATGACTTTAGGAGGGTTAATATGGGGAAAATTATCGCTATAACGAACCAAAAAGGTGGAGTTGGTAAGACGACATCTAGTATTAACTTATCAGCATCGTTGGCTCACTTGGGACATAAAGTTTTACTTGTCGATATGGATCCCCAAGCTAACGCTTCTACAGGAATTGGGGTTTATAAAGGTGATGCTGAGTTAACTGTGTTTGATTTATTAGTTGATGAGATACCAACAAATCAGGTAATTTTAAAAACAAATGAAGAAAATTTATTTTTAATTCCATCTTCACAGGAATTAGCGGGATTTGAAGCGATGATTGTAATGGAAAAAGAACGTGAGTTTAAATTATTGCCGAAATTAGAGCAGGTAAAAGATTATTTTGATTACATTATCATTGATTGTCCACCTTCACTTGGATTACTAACTATTAATGCGTTATCTGCCGCAGATTCGACATTAATTCCAGTTCAATGTGAATATTATGCATTAGAGGGATTAACGCAGTTATTAAATACAATTCGTATTGTTCAAAGACGTTTAAATCGAAATTTATCAATCGAAGGTGTTTTATTAACGATGCTTGACCGTCGTACTCGTTTAGGACTTGATGTTATTAACGAAGTAAAACTATATTTTAAAGAAAAAGTTTTTAATACGATTATTCCACGTTTGGTTCGTTTAAGTGAAGCACCATCGTTTGGAAAATCAATTATTGCCTATGATGAAAAATCGTCTGCTGCTCAATTTTATGTTGATTTAGCTAAAGAGGTGGTTAAGAACAATGTCGACTAATAGATTAGGAAGAGGTTTAGGTGCCTTATTTCAAGAACATGATATTGAAAGTATTGAATCTTTTGAGCAAGTAAAAGAAGGAGAAGTTGTTCAGCAGTTAGATGTGAAAACACTTCGTCCAAATCCTTATCAACCACGTAAATATTTTGATGAGACTAAGATTAATGAATTAGCTCTTTCGATTAAAGAGCATGGAGTATTTCAGCCGATTATTGTTAAAAAAGACATTAAAGGTTACATCATTATTGCAGGGGAACGTCGTTTTAGGGCTGCACAAAAAGCAAATCTTCAAACGATTCCAGCTATTGTTCGTGAATTTAACGATCATTTAATGATGGAATATGCTTTAATTGAAAACTTACAACGTGAAGATTTAACGGCAATTGAAGAAGCGGAAGCTTATAAAATGTTGATGCAAAAGTTAGATTTAACACAAGAAAGATTAGCTGAACGTATTGGAAAAAGTCGTGCTTATATTGCAAATACGATGCGCTTATTACAATTACCACGTGTTGTTCAAGATGATATTGAAAATAATATAATTTCAGTAGGTCATGGAAAAGTTTTAGCTGGATTAAAAGATGAAGATTTAATCATTAAATTTGCGAATGTTATTAAAGAAAAACAAATTTCAGTTCGTGAATTAGAAGATTTAATTAAAGAGGCGTCAATTAATCAACCGGAAATAGAAAAGAAAGTAACGAAAGTATTAAATCCACATCTAGATTATGTTAAAACGAATCTAGAGTCTTATTTCGGAACGAAAGTTAAAATTAAAGAAAAACAAGGTAAGGGTCAGATTATTATTAACTATAATGATCTTGATAACTTAAATCATTTACTCGAGATAATGGGTATAGAATTATAATAGTAAGGAACGATAGAATTGAATTTATTTTTAACTAATTTAGAGCAAGCAATGTCAACAGCAGATGGTATTGCTAAATTCTTTTCAATGGACAAAATTGAAGAATTTTTAGTTCAATTTGCTTTTGATATTTTTACTGTGATTGCGATTATCATTGTTTTATCAATTGTTCGTCGCATTGGTAAGAATATTATTAAGCGTGCATTCGCTGTTAATATCGATAAATTACAAAAGATGACAGGTGGAACGAATCGTCGTAAAGGGACACTTGAGAGTCTTGTTTTAAATATTTGGCGTTATATGATTAATATTATAGGATTAATTGCCGTTTTAGGTGTATTTGTTCCGATTCAAACATTATTAGTAGGGACAGGAAGTTTTGCAGTTGTCTTTGCATTTGCTGCTAAAAGTATGCTTGACGATATTGCAATGGGATTTTTCATTGTGTTTGAAGATTTATTCTCAGTGGGAGATTTTATTGAAGTTGATGGAGCAACAGGTACAGTTGTTGAGATTGGATTACGTTCTGTTAAGATACGCGTTTTAACAGGAGAAACAGTTATTATTCCAAATGGTAATATTAATAAAGTTATTAATCATTCCATTTCAAATGGGCAAGCAGTTGTTGATATTAGTGTAGCTTATGAAGCGGATTTAAATAAAGCTTTATCTACACTTGAAGAAGTTGCGACGCGTACATTTGATTTATATGATGAGATTATTAAAAGACCAGTAGTACTTGGGGTACAAGAACTTGGGGCATCTGAAGTGGTTATTCGTATGATCGCTGAAGTACAGCCGACGACACAGTGGCATATTCAACGTGAATTACGTAAGATAATCAAACTAACTTTTGATGAAAAAGGGATTGAAATTCCATTCCCACGCATGGTTGTATACCAACATAATGGAGGCAATGCAGTCAATGAATAATATTGTATTTGGACTTAATGATATTGTTGAAATGAAGAAACAACATCCTTGTGGGACAAATCGTTGGCAAGTGATTCGTTTAGGGGCAGATATTAAGATTAAATGTTGCCATTGTGAACGCACTTTGATGATGCCAAGACCTGAATTTAAGAAGAAAATTAAGAAAGTTTTAGTCTCTGCAAGTGAAGCTGTAAATGAATAAAATTGTACTGTAAAAGTTAGGTTTGCAGTAACTAAAAAAAAGCGTTGAAATCACTGATTTCAACGCTTTTTATTTTGGAATGACGTGTTAAAAAAATGTAAAATATGCTATAATATATATAGAAAGAAAAAGGTGATTAAACATGCAAACTGAAGTATTTATTACGAGCGAGTACATTACTCTAGGACAGTTTTTGAAGTTTGAAAACATCATTGAAAGTGGAGGAAATGTAAAGTTCTTCTTAGAAGAAATTCCAGTCTATATTAACAATGAACGTGATAATCGTCGTGGACGAAAACTTTATCCAGGTGACGTGATTGTAATTGATGAAGTTGGCGAATTTGTCATTGTCGCTGAGTAGATAGGAAGATTCTTTTGTTTATTAAAAAACTAGTTGTGAAACAATTTAGAAATTATGAGAATGCTTGTGTAGAGTTTAAGAAGAACATCAATATTATTATTGGAAATAATGCACAGGGGAAAACGAGTTTGATTGAGTCGATGTATGTTCTCTCCACGACGAAATCCCATCGAACGAGTAAAGATTCTCAGCTTATTTTATTTGGTACCGATTTTGCCCGTATTGAGGCCGATATTAAACGCGAACAAGATGACTTTTCTTTATCCCTAGTCCTTTCTAAAAAGGGCAAAAAAGCTAGCTACAATGGTATTGTTCAAAAGAAATTGAGCGACTATGTAGGTAAGTTAATTGTTGTTATGTTTGCTCCCGAAGATTTATCTTTAGTAAAAGGTGGCCCTCAATATCGAAGACGATTCATGGATATGGAGATTGGACAGTTATCGCCATCATATCTTTTTCATTTAGGACAATATTCAAAGCTTTTAAAACAACGTAATGAGTTGTTAAAACAGCTTCGTATAAATCGCCAGAATGAGTTGTTACTGGATGTTATAACTGAGCAGTTGGTTCCACATGCTGTTTATGTTTTGAATAAACGCATTGAGTTTTTAAAGCAATTGGAATCATTTTGCAAAGATGTTCATGGAGAAATTTCAAAACAAAAAGAAGAGATTCAATTAGACTACATCAATTCGTTTAAAAATATAGAATTGGATGAAGAATCTATTTTACAAAAGTATAGAGAGTTATATGATCAGGATATTCAGCTAGGATCAACTAATTTAGGACCTCACCGCGATGATTTTAGTGTTTCAATTAACGGGATTAATACCCATCAATTTGGATCACAGGGGCAGCAACGTACTGCATCATTGTCGATGAAACTTGCCGAGATTGAGTTGATTTATTCAGTTTTACATGAGTATCCCATTTTATTGTTAGATGATGTTTTAAGTGAGTTAGATGATACTCGTCAAACTCAATTGCTTAATACAATTAAAAACAAGGTTCAAACTTTTATTACAACGACGAATATTGATGGTATCGACGATGAAGTAATAGAATTAGCAGATATATTTACGATTAATAATGCTGAGATTAGGATAGGTGATAAGTATGACTCAAGAAACGACAACACAGCAGTATGATGCTAGTAATATTCAAGTCTTAGAAGGGCTTGAAGCCGTTCGAAAACGCCCTGGGATGTATATCGGTTCAACAAGTGGACGCGGATTACATCATTTAGTGTGGGAGATTGTGGATAACTCTATCGATGAGGCCTTAGCAGGATATTGTACAGAAATCAATGTAGCTATCACAGAAAATAACGAAATTATCGTAAAAGATAATGGTCGTGGGATTCCAGTCGATGTTCATAAGCAAACAGGTAAATCAACAGTTGAAACAGTTTATACTGTGTTACACGCCGGTGGTAAATTTGGTGGTGGCGGTTATAAGGTATCAGGGGGGCTACATGGTGTAGGTGCTTCTGTTGTTAATGCCTTATCAGAATATTTAGAAGTTACAGTTAGCCGCAATGGGAAAAAGTATTTCCAATCATTTGAAAAAGGAACTCCAATGAATGAATTACATGTGATTGGAGAATCGGATACAACTGGAACTGAAGTTAAATTTAAACCAGATCCAGAAATTTTTACTGAAACAACGGTTTATGATTATGATATTTTAAGAAATCGTATTCGTGAATTAGCATTTTTAAATAAAGGGTTAAAAATTACATTAGAAGATTTACGTTCTGAAAAACCACAACGACATGAGTTCCATTTTGAAGGTGGAATTAGTGAGTATGTAAGCTTCTTAAATAAAAATAAAGAAGTTATTCATGAAGATGTTATTTATGTTGAAGGAGAACGTGACGGAATTAGTGTTGAAATTGCTATGCAGTATAACACTGGTGTTGCAGGAAATATTTATTCATTTGCTAATAATATTAATACTCATGAAGGTGGAACACATGAAGCTGGGTTCCGTGCTGCATTAACGCGTATTATTAATAGTTATGCTAAAAAGGCAAACTTATTAAAAGGTGATGATGCTTTAATCGGTGAGGATATCCGAGAAGGATTAACTGCGATTATTTCAGCAAAACATCCAGATCCACAGTTCGAAGGGCAAACGAAAACGAAGCTTGGTAATAGTGAAGTTCGTCGTATTGCTGATAATGTGTTCTCTGAAGGATTTGAACGTTTCTTAATGGAAAATCCACAGGCTGCAAAATTAATTTTAGATAAGTCTTTAATGGCAGCACGTGCTCGTATGGCAGCAAAACGTGCTCGTGAGATGGTTCGTCGTAAATCACCACTTGAGTCTTTAGGGTTCAAGAGTAAGTTAGCCGATTGCCAATCACGTGATGCTAATATTTCTGAGTTATTCATTGTCGAAGGGGACTCTGCCGGAGGATCTGCTAAACAAGGTCGAGATAATAAATTCCAGGCAATTTTACCTCTACGCGGGAAAGTTTTAAACGTTGAAAAAGCACGTATTGATAAAGTTTATGCAAATAATGAGATTAAAAGTATGATTCATGCGATTGGAACGGGTGTTGGAGATGAATTTGATATCGAGAAAGCTCGTTATCATAAAGTTGTTATCATGACCGATGCCGATGTCGATGGAGCTCATATTCGTACGTTATTATTAACGTTCTTCTATCGTTATATGAGACCATTAATCGAGAATGGATATGTTTATATTGCACAACCTCCTCTATTCAAAATCTCTCAAGGAAAACGAATTGAGTATGCTTATTCACAAGAAGAATTAGAAGCTGTTATGGAAACATTATCAGCAACACCTCGTCCTAATGTTCAACGTTACAAAGGGCTTGGAGAAATGAATGCTGAACAATTATGGGAAACAACAATGGATCCTGAAGTACGTACGTTATTACAAGTTACTCTTGATGATGCTGTTGAAGCCGATGAAATTTTTGATATGTTAATGGGTGATCGTGTAGAGCCACGTCGAGAATTTATAGATGCTAATGCTAAGTACGTAACAAATCTTGATTTCTAATTTGAAGCAACATCTATAAGGAGGAACGAAAATGTCTGGATATGATCAAGTTAAACCACATAACATAGCAAAAGAAATGAAAACTTCATTCATTGATTATGCAATGAGTGTTATTGTATCGCGTGCTTTACCGGATGTTCGTGACGGTTTAAAACCTGTACATCGTCGTATATTATATTCGATGAATGATTTAGGAATGCACAGTGATAAACCATATAAAAAGTCTGCCCGTATCGTCGGGGACGTAATTGCCAAGTACCATCCTCATGGGGACTCGTCTGTTTATGATGCCATGGTACGTATGGCACAAGATTTTAGTTATCGTTATCCTTTAGTTGACGGTCACGGAAACTTTGGTTCTATCGATGGTGACGGAGCAGCCGCAATGCGTTATACAGAAGCAAGAATGTCAAAACTTGCGATGGAAATGATGCGTGATATTAATAAAAATACGATTGATTTCCAACCTAACTTTGATGGTGAAGAACATGAGCCAGTTGTTCTACCAGCACGTTTTCCAAGTTTATTAGTTAATGGTACAACTGGGATTGCAGTAGGTATGGCTACCAATATTCCTCCACATAACTTAACAGAGGTGATTAACGCCTGTTTAGCTTATATGGAGAATCCAGAAATCGATGTTTTAGGATTAATGGAACATATTAAAGGGCCGGATTTACCAACAGGGGCTTTAATTTTAGGGACTAAAGGTATCCGTAACGCTTATGAAACTGGTAATGGTTCAATTATGATGCGTTCAAAATGTGAAATTATCGAAGGTCATGGTGGGAAATATTCAATTTTAGTAACTGAAATTCCTTACCAAGTTAACCGTGAACGTTTAATTGAAAAAATTGCTGAGTTAGTTAAGGAGAAACGTTTAGATGGAATTACAGATTTACGTAATGAGTCTAACCGTGAAGGAACTCGAATTGTTATTGAATTGCGTAAGGATGTTAATCCACAGGTTATGTTAAATAACTTATTCAAATTAACTCAATTACAAGTTTCTTACGGAATTAATATGTTAGCTCTTCAAGATGGGCAACCTAAAGTATTAAACTTAAAAGAGATTATTGCAGCGTATATCAAACATCAGGTAGAAGTTATTGTACGCCGTACGCAATTTGATTTAAATAAAGCAGAAGATCGTGCTCATATTTTAGAAGGATTCCGTATTGCGCTTGATCATATTGATCGTATTATTGCAATTATTCGTGGTTCTTCAAATGATGAGGAAGCATTAAATAACTTAATTTCAGAATTCTCATTCTCTGAACGTCAAGGTAAAGCAATTCTTGAGATGCGTTTACGTCGTTTAACAGGTTTAGAACGTGACAAAATTGAGGATGAATATCAAAATTTAGTGACTTTAATTGCTGATTTAAAAGATATTTTAGCTAATGAGTATCGTGTACATGGTATTATCCGCGATGAGTTAACAGAAGTAATGATTAAGCATGGTGATGATCGTCGTACTGAGATTGTTCGTGGTTCTGATTTTGATATTGAGGATGAAGATTTAATTCCAGAAGAACAAGTCATTATCACATTAACGAATAATGGATATATTAAACGCCAACCTATCTCAACATATCGTTCTCAAAACCGTGGAGGACGTGGTGTCCAAGGTATGGGAACTCATGATGATGATTATGTAAAAGAGTTGCTATCAACTTCTACGCATGATTATTTATTATTCTTCACGAATAAAGGTAAGGTATATCAGAAGAAAGCTTATACTATTCCAGAATATGGTAGAACAGCTAAAGGATTACCGATTGTCAATATTATTGAAATTGCACAAGATGAGGAAATTAGTGCGATTATTCCAGTTAAAGAGTTCAATGAGAATGAGTTCTTATTCTTTGCAACTCGTACCGGAGTCGTTAAACGTACAACGTTATCAGCATTTGGTAATATTAGAACAAATGGTTTAATTGCTTTATCATTGCGTGAAGATGATGAGTTAATTGGAGTCAGAAAAACAACTGGTTCAAATGATATTGTTATCGCATCAAGTGGTGGTAAATTAGTATGGTTTGAGGAAGATCAAGTTCGTTCAATGGGACGTACAGCTGCCGGAGTTCGAGGAATTAACCTTGAAGAGGGAGAAGTTGCAGTTGGAATGGAAATCGTAACTGAGGATCAAGAAATTTTAATTGTTTCTGAAAAAGGATTTGGAAAACGTACTCCAATTAGTGAATATCGTAAAACTAGCCGTGGTGGAAAAGGTGTTAAAACAATTAATATTACAGATAAAAATGGTTCATTAGTTGCAATGAAAACTGTAACAGGTGAAGAAGATTTATTAATTGTAACGAATAAAGGTATTATTATTCGTACACCGATTAGCCAAATTTCACAAACAGGACGTGCAACACAAGGGGTAACGTTAATTCGATTAACTGATGATCAATTTGTATCAAGTGTGGCACTTGTTGAACATGAAGAAGAGCATACAGAGGAATTAGCAACTGAAAAGGTTGAAAATACCGAAGCTTCAGAAATTTTATTAGAAGAAAAAGAATAAACAATAGGTCTTATGCGCATATAATTAAATTTAATGAGACATAATAATATAAACTAATGTACATATGTGATGTCAGAATTCATATCAATAGATAAACCTATAGAAGCAGTATTAAATGTAAAAAACTACTGCTTCTGATATAATATTGACAAAAAAAATGTATAGTGTTATATTACAAGTAAATAATAAAGCATTGATTAGGATTAGTAATTTTCTTTCTATAGCATAGAGAGTCAGTGGTTGGTGTAAACTGATGTATAGGAGATTAAGAATCAACCTAGGAGCGGAATGAAGAAAGTCATTGATGAGTATTTATTCACGGTATAACCGTTATCTTTGTAAGGGGTCTCTAAATTGTTCCACGTGGAACAAGAGGCAACTAGGGTGGCAACGCGGGTTAATCTCGTCCCTAATTCAGGGACGAGATTTTTTTATTTTCTTTTAAATCTTTGAACTGAAAGGGGATGTTGATGATTGAATTGATGCTAAATCATATTAGGAGGAATTGACATGTTAGATTTAAAATTAGTACGTGAAGATTTACAAGGTACAATTAAACGTCTCGAAACACGTGGTGGTGATTTTAGCTATTTAAATAAAATTGCTGAATTAGATGAAAAACGTAAAGAAATCATCTTAGAAGTTGAACAATTAAAGTCTAAACGTAATGAAACTTCAAAATTAATTGGTCAATATAAACGTGAAAAAAAGGATGTAACTGAATTATTAAGCCAAATGGATGGTGTTGGTGAGACAGTTAAACAATTAGATGAGCAATTACGTGTGATTGATGAAGAAATTAAAAATATTTTATTAGGAACTCCAAATGTTCCATGTGGAACAATAGCTGTAGGTAAGGATGAAAATGATAATGTTGAAATCCGTAAATATGGAGAACCAACTAAATTTGATTTTGAACCAAAAGCTCACTGGGATTTAGTAACTGACTTAGATATCATTGATTTTGAACGTGCAGGAAAAATCACTGGTAGCCGTTTTGCAGTTTATAAAGGATTAGGAGCTCGTTTAGAGCGTGCTTTAATTAGCTTTATGTTAGATTTACATACTGGTGATCATGGATATACTGAAATTCTACCTCCAGTTATTGTTAATCGCGCAAGTATGACTGGAACAGGGCAATTACCAAAGTTCGAAGATGATGCATTTAAATTAGTAGATAGTGATTATTTCTTAATTCCAACTGCTGAAGTACCAGTTACTAACTTACATCGTGATGAAATTTTAAGTGCTGATCAATTACCAATTAAATATACAGCTTATAGCCCATGTTTCCGTGCTGAGGCAGGTTCTGCTGGACGTGATACTCGTGGTATTATCCGTCAACATCAATTCAATAAAGTTGAATTAGTGAAATTCGTTAAACCTGAAGATTCTTATCAAGAATTAGAAAGTTTAACTGCTAATGCTGAAAAAGTATTACAGTTATTAGGGTTACCTTACCGTGTTATCGAATTATGTACTGGAGATATCGGATTCTCTGCTGCTAAGACATATGATATCGAAGTATGGTTACCATCTTATAATGCATATAAAGAGATTTCTTCTTGTTCTAACTTTGAAGATTTCCAAGCACGTCGCGCAAATATTAAATTCCGTCGTGATGCTAAAGCTAAACCTGAGTTCGTTCATACGTTAAATGGTTCTGGTCTTGCTATTGGACGTACTGTTGCAGCAATTATTGAAAATTACCAACAAGCTGATGGAACAATTGTGATTCCAGAAGTTTTACGCCCATATATGCGTAATGCAGAAGTAATTAAATAATTTGTATCTTAGTCAGAGGAGTACTGTATAGTACTCCTTTTTAATTTGTATAAACGCATTATTAGACATGAAAGTGTTTTGACAGTGAGATTAGATTAAAGTAAAATATTAGTATAATATACCAACTGAAGATGAGAGTGATAAGATGAAAAAACGGGGAATGAGTATTATTCTTATCATATTGTGCTTTATACCACTGATATCTGCATATGCGGGGGATATAAGCCAGATTATTTATCGGGTTTATGTTAATGATCAGATGATAGGTGTTTTAAGTGATATTGCAATATATGAAGAATATGAGGAAAAGAAGATTGAATCTTATCTAAATCACTATAAATTAGAGGATTTAATTATTCCTGATAATGTTCGAATTGAACAAGAGGTAACATATATTCCGCATATTCCGAAAGATGAGGAAGTCATCAATTATATTGATGAAAATGTTAAGTTTAAAACAAAAGGATATTATGTTAAAGTTGGTTCAGCTAATATGTGCGTAAAGGATGTTACTGAAGTTGAAAAAGAGATTGAATCATTATTTCAGTTATATATTTCTGAATCTGATTTAAAGCGTGTAAAGGATACAAATTTAAAGATTGAACCTCTGATGACTGAAGGAGAACAGGTTATTGGAATTAAATTTAGTCCAAGTGTTGAGTATTCTAGTTCTATTTGTAATATTGATGATTTAGTTACTAAACAGGAGATTGGAAATCTGATTTTAACTGGTGAAAAAGATCCTGTTAAAGTAGGTATTTTAGAAAATGATAGTACAATTGAAACTTTGGCATCATTAAATGATTTGAAATATAATGATTTCAAATTATTAAATTATCGTGTTTTAAGTAACCAGGCGATACCTTATGTTGGGCAAAAATTTAATGTTACGCCGATGATGCAATCCGTCCAAATTCAGGTTGAAAAAGAAGTTGTAAAGCAAGAAGTGATTGAGTATATAACTGAGACGATAGAGGATCCAAATCTTCCTGTGGGGGAAACATATACAGAGCAGGAAGGGTATAATGGTATTAAGCTGACATCTTACAAGGAGTCCTATATTAATGGAGAACAGGTTTCTCAAGAAAAGTTGAGTGAAAAAGTACTAAATGAGGCTCAAAATCGTATTGTTGTAAAGGGAACGAAGGAAATTCCGAGTCGTGGGACAAAGGATTGGAAATGGCCAACATCACGATATACGATTAGCTGTGCTTATTTATGCTATAGTGGTCATTATGCTTTAGATATTTCGGCTTATGTGGGACAGCCTGTTTATGCAGCTGATAATGGGGTTATCGTTCAAGCTGGCTGGAACGGGGCTTATGGATATAGTATTTTGATTAATCATAACAATGGATATTATACTCGCTATGCTCATTTAAGTAAGGTTGATGTATCTGTTGGACAAGTTGTGGCAGGAGGGCAATTAATTGGAAAGGCTGGTAATACGGGGAATAGTACAGGTCCTCATCTTCATTTTGAGATACGGACCAATACTGGATCCCAACCGAGTTATGCACCTAATCCAATGAGTTTTTATTAAAAAAAGTAGGTAGGCTTTCAATAGCCTACTTACTTTTTTTATTTTTGAGTGCTTCTATGTGTTACCACTGGATTAGAAGTTATAAATCATGTTAAAATGAATAATCAGATAAATATCAAGGTTAAGATATAGGTTTCTTTAGAGAAAAAGGTGATATGATGAGAATATGTGTATTATCGAGCGGAAGTGTCGGAAATGCGACGATTATTGAAACAGAAAATACAGCAATATTAATAGATAATGGTTTATCATTAAAAAAATTACAAGAATTGATTAAAAAAAGTGGATTTGACGAGAATAAAATTAAGCATATCTTTATTACACATGAGCATGGGGATCATATTAAAGGTGTTGGTGTTTGTACACGTAAATGGAAGTTAAATGTTTGTGCAACAGCTAAAACAATTGATGAGATGCATCGCAAGGCGATTATTAAGCCAGGTGTTGAGAAAACGACGATTTTAGAGAAGAATGAATGGGCTGAATTTGATGATTTAATGATTATGCCATTTAGAACATCTCACGATGCTGTTGATCCTGTTGGATATATGATTAAAAAGGATGAAAAAGTACTAGTTTATATTACTGATACAGGGTATATTACAGGTGATATTTTAAAGACTTTACATAATGCAGATGCTTATATTATGGAAACGAATCATAATGTGGAGATGTTACAGATGTGTAATCGTCCGTGGTCGTTAAAGCAACGTATTTTGGATGATTGTGGCCATTTATCGAATGAAGATTCTGCTTATGCTTTAAGTCAGTTAATCGGAGATAAAACAAGACATATTTATTTAGCACATTTAAGTCAGGATGCAAATTTACCAGATTTGGCAGAAATGACGGTACGCCATATTTTAAAAGAAGAAAATGTTGATATGAATAAATTAAATTTACATATGACTTATCCGATGAATCCATCAAAGGTGATTAAATTATAAGGAGGAATAATAAATGTATACTTGTTTAGAGCATGTTGAAGAAGCAATGGATCGTTATTTAGATGAATACGGTAAATTACCTATTTTAGTGGAAGTTGAGTTACCTGAAAAATGTCAGTTTTGTAATCATTCAGCGGTTTATAAAATTATCGAAGGAATGATGGCTGATGAGGAAGATTTCGAATAGGATTTAACGTATAAAATTCCCTGTTAATCAGGGAATTTCTTTATGAATTGGAGGATATGATATGAACATCACGATTATTTCAGTCGGAAAGATTAAGGAAAAGTATATTAAACTTGGAATTGATGAGTTTTCTAAACGTTTATCACGTTATTGTAAATTAACGATGATTGAGGTTCCAGATGAGAAAACACCTGATAATGCATCAGAGCGCGAGATGGAATTGATTAAGGATAAGGAAGGAAAGCAAATTCTTTCTAAGATTAAAGATAATATGTATGTAATTGCGATGGATTTACAAGGAGAAATGAAGACTTCTGAGCAATTTGCGAAACAGTTAAGTAATTTAGCTCTAAGTGGTGATAGCAATGTGGCGTTTATTATCGGAGGATCTCTTGGATTATCAGATGATGTTAAAAAACGTGCCAATTACAAACTTTGTTTTTCAAAAATGACTTTCCCACATCAGTTATTTAAATTAATTTTACTTGAGCAAATTTATCGCACGTACCGTATTAATAATAATGAACCGTATCACAAGTAGGTATGTATATGTTCACATATATAAAGGGGCGTAAATGCAATGGAAAAGATATATCGATTAGTAGATTCTAGCGGAAAAGAATATGAAAGTAAGGTGCCGGGAAACTTTGGTGGTCATAAAAGATTGAAAATATATGGTCGATTAGATTGTAAATCTGCAGCTAGATATATTGAAAAAGGACAGTATGTACAGCATAGAGTATTTTTTGCAAATGAGGAGATTGCCATCAAGGCTGGTTATAGACCGTGTGCGAAGTGTATGCCGGAAGAATATAAGGAGTGGAAAAATAGAAAATAGGGGGTAAATATGAAGGTTTAATTTTTAAAGGCAGCAGAAGCTGATTTTGATGAGGTAGTTGATTTTGCAAACTATGTATTTAGTCATGATGGAGGCAAGACTGATTTTCCAAGTTTGTTACCTAAGTTATATAAGAAAGATTATCAGATGATGGAATATCACTATCTTGTAAAGGAAAATGGAAAGATAAAGGCTTTAGTAGGGGCATTTCCGATGGAGCTTAGTGTTTTAGGTCAGACGTTAAAGGTTTTTGGTATCGGTACGGTGTCTGTTCATCCTTATTCACGAGGATGTGGGTATATGAAGCAGTTAATGAATATGGCGTTAGGAGATATGAAAGAACAAGGATTCCATTTGAGTTGTTTAGGGGGAAAAAGACAACGTTATGAACATTTTGGATATACGCCTTGTGGGCAAAAACTTTCTTTTACGTTAAATAATGAAAATATTAAATATAGACTAAATCATTATGTTAATGAAAATCTTATTTTTAAGGGAGTAACTGATGATATAGAACAGGCCTACGAGCTTTATAATAAAGCACAGTTTAAGGTTACTCGAGAAAAATCAGTTTTTTTAGATTGGTTAAGGTCTTGGGATTTTAATGTTTATTTTGTTTATGAGTGTAATCATTTTATTGGTTATGTTGTTGTGAACAAAGAAAATACTTATATTAGTGAGTTAGTTGTTAAGAATGATGAGGATTATATTCGTGTTTTAGCAACTTATATTCATAACAATAAGGCGGATTTCGTGAATTTTGAGTTGCCTGTTTGGGAGAAACAAAAGATAAAACAGTTAACTCAGGTTGCAGAAGATGTCACGCTCCATCACGCTTATCAGTTTAATGTGTTGAATTATGAAGAGATTATTGCACAGTTGTTACATTTTAAAGCCAGTTATGCTGATTTGATCGATGGGGTGTTAAGTTTTGAAGTTTTAGATTACGGTATGTTTGTCATTTCGGTAGAAAATGGAGAGGTAACGGTTAGTAAGTTTGAGGGAGAGTGTGATGTGTTGCTTAGCCATATTGAGGCGATGCAGCTATTCTTTTCACCTTTTGGACAGCATTTGGTCGATGATGAGTTATTCAATCATTTGATCCATTCCTGGTTCCCAGCACCTTTATTTATGCCGACGCAAGATAAGGTTTAAAAATATAGTTTTCGTTATCATAAATTTTCTAGGAAAAAAATAAATATATAATGAGACTAGATTCAGATTTTGAGTCTAGTTTTTTGATTATAAATGGATAAATAAAGATTAAGTAGAAAATTTATCCTTTAATGTTGTAAAATTAAATTGATAGGATTATCGGAATCTAATGATTTAATATAGGGGGGAATTTATGACTGAATTAATGATAATTAGTGGGATTGTATTAATTATCTGTATCACTTCGAGTAAAGTATTGTATAAGTTTGGGGTGCCGATGCTACTTATATTTATGGTACTCGGGATGCTATTTGGATCAGATGGACCTGTTGGAATTTATTTTGATGATTATGAATTAACGAGTCAGTTATGTTCTTTGGCATTAGTTTTTATTATGTTTTATGGAGGATTCGGAACCAAGTGGAAGATGGCTAAACCGGTAGCTGTCCCATCTATCATGATGTCTACACTCGGAGTCATGATGACTGCGGGGTTGACCGGTTTGTTTTGTCATTTTGTTATAAAAACAACGTTATTAGAAGGCTTATTAATTGGTGCTGTGGTTTCTTCTACTGACGCGGCATCGGTCTTTGCTGTATTGAGGGCGCAACGTTTAAATTTAAAGGGATCTTTAGCCTCACTTTTAGAAATTGAAAGTGGAAGTAATGACCCAATAGCGTACATGATGACAGTTTTGATTCTTACGATGATGAAAAGTTCTAGTAGCCTTACCATTGGAACGGTATTAGGTAGTGTTTTAACACAAGTTTTAATAGGTGGAATTATCGGAGTTATTAGTGCGAAGGGAACGGTTTATCTATTACGACGATCGAAGTTTGAGATAGAAGGTTTTTATACCATTTTTGTTACAGCAATCGCCATTCTTTCGTATGCATTAAGTGAGTATCTAGGTGGAAATGGATATTTAAGCGTCTATATAGCCGGAATAATTATTGGGAATAGTGTTATTCCTCGTAAGAAAAGTATGTTTCACTTTTTTGATGGAATCTCTTGGATTATGCAAATTGCATTATTTTTTATGTTAGGTTTATTGTCTTTTCCATCTAAATTACCGTATGTGAGTGGGAAGGCAGTTGCTATTTCGTTGTTTATGATATTAGTTGCTCGTCCATTAGCCACGTTTACCATTCTTAGCCCTTTTAAATTTACAATGAAGGAAAAGTTGTTTATCTCGTGGGTAGGATTAAGGGGGGCAGCATCGGTTGTCTTTGCGATTATTGCTATAACTTTTGGAGTTATGATAGAAAATGATATCTTCCATATTATCTTTTTCATTGCTTTATTTTCTGTTTCGATTCAAGGAACACTTATCCCTAAAGTGGCTACTTTGCTAGGATTAGTTGAAACGGAAGATGAACACCAAGTATTGAAGACTTTCACAGATTATACAGGAGACATTAATACAGATTTATTAGAGGTTACAATCAAAAAAGACAGTCCGTGGCTGAATAAAACAATTATGGATGCAAATATTCCGGAAGAAATCTTGATTGTAATGATAAAGCGTGGAGATAAAATATTAGTTCCAAAAGGTGCGACTGTGTTAGAAGAAGGCGATATTTTAGTTTTAAGTGGAAATGGAATCAAAAGTTTATTAGAAGGTTAATTATGATTACATCAAACAGTCTTATTCATTGAGTTAAATGTTTAAGACTGTTTTTATATTGAGATAGAGTTGATGAATGATGATTTTTAGTTATAGGCCTCATTATCTTATTAAGGAAAGTGTTATTAATGAGTGTAATATGAGGTAAAGTATAATGAGATATAGAAATTAGGAGGTTATGGTTATGGCTAGAGGCGTTTTAGTAACGGGTGGCGCTCATGGTATTGGAAAGCAGATTTGTTTGGATTTTTTATCATTAGGTGATTTTGTTTGTTTTATAGATATTGATGAGGAAAAATCATGTGAATTTGAAAAAAGTCATCCAAATTTATTTTATTTTTATGGTGATGTGGCAAATTCAGCAACTTTGAGGGAGTTCGTAGAGTTTGCAATAAAGAAATTAGGTCGAATAGATGTGTTAGTTAATAATGCCTGTCGTGGAAATAATGGAATTTTATCTGATTTAGATTATGACGGCTTTGATTATGTGTTAGCAGTGGGGTTAAAGGCCCCTTATGAACTAAGTCGTTTGTGTAAGGAAGAGCTTAAAAAGAATCGAGGTCATATTATTAATATTGCTTCTTCAAGAGCCTTTCAATCGGAGCCGGATACAGAGGCCTATGCCAGTGCAAAAGGAGGAATTGTGGCGTTAACTCACGCTTTAGCTATTTCTTTAGGACCAGATGTATTAGTAAATTGTATTGCCCCTGGTTGGATTAATGTGATGGATGAAGTGACGTATAGTAAAACGGATGAGATGGCCATTCCAGCAGGAAAAGTTGGCAACCCAAAAGATATTTCGAGTATGGTAATCTATTTAACTAATCAGACATTTATGACAGGAGAAACGATTACGATTGATGGAGGAATGAATAAGCGAATGATTTATCATGGAGATTGGAATTGGCAATATAATAGTTAAAAGAAGACATTAATGCTCATTCTTTATTAAGATTTAATTTTTAGGTAGCGGTACAAAGAGATTGGAATTAAGATGATGATAGGAGGGGATGGTTATGCAATATAAATTAGTGGAAAATTATAAAGATGATGAAAAACTCGTTAAAAGTTTTAATGAGTTAACCGAGAAAACCTTTGGATTTAATTTTATAGAATGGCAAAATAATGGTTTTTGGACAGAAAAATATATACCTTATTCCTTAGTTAACAATAATCAGATAATCGCAAATGTTTCGGTTAATTTAATGGATTTTATGCTTGATGGTGTCAAAAAGCACTACATTCAGCTGGGAACGGTTATGACGGATGAAAATTATCGTAGACAGGGTCTTTGCCGTTATCTGATGGAGCATGTGATTAAGGAATATCAGCACAAAGTAGATGGCATCTATTTGTTTGGAAATGATAGTGTCATTCATTTTTACCCGAAATTTTGTTTTGTTGAAAGTAAAGAATATCAATATATAAAAAGTATTTGTTCAACCTCTAGTCAAGAAGTTGAACAAATCGATATGTCAATTCAATCAAATCGTGATTGTTTTTTAAATATTGTAAAAAATAGTACGATTAATGAACGTTTTACAACAGATAATTGGGGATTGATTGCTTTTTATTTGTTATTTGGGCAACCTGTCTATTATTTGGCAAAAGAAGAGGCATATATTCTTGCAAATGTTGAAAAAGAAAAACTTTTTATTCATCAAATAGTTACTAAGCATGAAGTTAATTTAGAGTCTATCATTCATGCTTTTGGAAGTGAAATTCAAGAAGTTAGACTTGGATTTACGCCTGTTAAATCTTCAGGATATGAAGTTAAAGAAGTTGAGGAAGATGACTGTACCTTGTTTATTTTAGGTAAAGATTTAAAAGAGATAGAAAAGAAAAAGCTTATGTTTCCAACGTTATCACATGCTTAAATGATAAAAAAATCTCGTAGAATGAGGATCTA
>NZ_AEXQ01000029.1:0-111652 GCF_000191865.1 Turicibacter sp. HGF1 | reverse complement strand
AAAATGTTTTTTTTTTTTTTTTTTACTAAAATTTATGATAGGATTCGATTTGAATTATAAAATATACCAATTTGAGGAGAAAATAATGAGAACAAATCATCAAAAGACATCAAGAGTTATCATGATGTCATTAGCGATTTTGATTGAATTATTACTTCAATTATTAGTAGGGAATATCGACCACTATTCAGTTGGATGAGTGTGCCTAATACGGTCATTGAACAGGCATGTCTTTATTTAAAAATAGTCGGTGCTTTTATCTAAGTTCAAGGATGATACATGACATTCACTGCTATTTTACGAAGTTATTCATGACTCAAAGAAGTGATGATTTCAGCTATCGTGATGAATCTTATCAATATTCTAGGAAATGCCATCTTAATTAATGGGGTATTCGGTTTTCCACAACTTGGAATTCCCCGAGCTGCCATTTCAACAAAATGTGAGTAAAGTTATTGGTTTATTGATTGTTATCTATTTATTTATAAAAAAATTGATGAACACATCTCATTGAAGACTGTAAAACCGTTTCCAACTGATGTTTTTAAAAAGTTATGAGTGGTCGGGCTACCGGTAGGTGCCCAAGAATTTTCCTATAATTTATCTCAGAGGGTTATTTTAAAATTTATTAATTTATTTGGTACTGCAGTCATTGCGACAAAGGTTTATTGTAGCATGCTAGCTAGCGTTGCCTACGTTTATTCAATTGCTATCTCTCAAGCCAGTCAAATCGTTGTGGGGTATTTAGTGGGAGCGCATCAGTTTGACGATGTAGAAAAGCGTGTCTGGTCAACCTGTTTGATTTCAATTGTCATTTCACTGTCTATTACTTTTATGGTTTATTTAAATAGTGATGCCATCTTTTCACTGTTTACAAAGGATGCACTCCTTATTACGCTTGGCAAACCACTTATTTTTGTTGAATTTTTCTTAGAAATAGGACGTGCGATTAAAATGACCATGACCAAATGCTTAGTAGCAACCGGTGATGTTAAGTTTGCCGTAATTATTAGTTTAATTGGATGTTAGTTAATTGCTGTAGGATTTGGTTATTATATCGGGGTTTTACTAAATTATGGATTAGTTGGAATTTGGATTGCCATGGCTATTGATGAATGTTTGAGAGCCTTCGTTTTTGTGATCCGATTTAAGTTAGGGACGTGGAACAGTAAAGCCTTAGTTGAAATGTCAGAATAAAAAAAGAGAGACTAAGCTCTCTTTTTTTATAGATACATCAGTATAATTCCTTGAACGAGTCCGATGACACCACCTAAAATAAACCCAAGAATTTCAATATGTTTTAATTCTTTTTTAGCTACTTGCAAAATAATGCGTTCGAGTTCACGTAAGTCTAGTGCCATGATATTATCTTCCACAATTTTAGCAATGTTAACACGCAGTTCAATCATGTCTTTAATATTCACAATAATATCGGTCAAGCCATTGTTCACTTCTGTTTCAACTAATTCATCAAGTGGACCTTGAATCATCCCTTTGAAGGGAAACGGAATGATGTTTAATTTTTCATCAATGACTGCTTTAATTTTGCGTTTTACGAAAAATCGAATTTGGGTTAAATCCTCTTCTGTGACTGCTTCATCCATCAGTTCACGAATTGAAATTAACTCATTTGCGACGACTTCCCCAATGTTTTTAGCAATTTCTTTTTTGCGTTTTGGAATTAATCCGACTATCGTAAAACGAGTCAGCGGAATTTTAATTGGCTTGATGGGGCGAAATAAGAGCTTGATTGCAAAAATATTTGTTATCCATCCAATTAAGGCTCCAACAACCGTTAATAAAAGAACGGTAAAAAAATGATTCATGATGAAAACCTCCTCTGTATATCGAGTCATCTAATTTTTATTTTGTTTGATGAAATCTTGGATTTAAGACTTACTTTGCTAGAAGAATAAAAATAAGTTTATCAAACTTCATTTGAGATGTAAATGATAAAGTGTGACATTTATCGATAACTAAAGACAGGTATAGCTTGCATTTAATGGAAGATTTCTTCTATAATGAGTGCAGATCATTAGAAACCAAAGATGTTTAGTTTTAAGTAAAGAAAGGGAAATTATACGTATGAAAAAATATAAATCATTTTTAGTTGGAGTTTGCGTAGGAGGAGTCATGGGAGCTTTCATCACAAAAAAATGGATGGACTCAAAGTCAAGCGTCAATGTTAAACATCAGGATGTCACACCGCAAAAAGAGGAAATTGATTTAGACGAGTTAACTGATGAACTTGAACGTCTATCACAGCGTGTAGATGCTTTACAATAGGAAAATGAGTAAATTTTATAGAATGTGTCAAATAGGGTTGAAACCTTTAATTTACAAGGTTATAATTACAAACAATACTAGTATTTAGTAAATAAAGGGAGTTATATGATATGCAGCTAAATGATTGGTTAATGCTAACCTCGATTGCCTGTGTCATTGTTGCAACGATTAGCGCTGTTTATCTCTTATCTCGACTTCGTCAAGCCATTAATACTCAAACGGAACAAATTAAAACATGTAATCAAAAGATGAAAGAAGTACCGTCAGAGTTGAAGCGAGAAATGAATACAACGGTTCAGGAGTTTAAACAAAAAATTAAAATGGGATGGAAGATTGTTGCTTTCATTCGAAGAAGACGTCAAAAAAGAAAACTTAAAAGATTACAGAAACAGGGGATGAGAGGATGAAAAAACGTTATATTTTTGGATTAGGTGCCTTAGTAGGTGGAGTCGCAGCTTTATTATTAACGCCTAAATCAGGAAAAGAGATGCAAGCTCAGTTACTTCAAAATGTTGAAGATTTACAACAAAAAGTAAAAGAGTTTGATCAAGATGCCTTTAAAGAAAAATGTAAAGAACAACTTGAAGAGATTAAAGCATCAATCAATGAATTTGACTGGAGCCATAGCGTGCAACAACTTGAGGAAAAAGTATCTCAATTAACAGGACGTTTACAAGAATTAAAAACGGTGATAGAAGATCATCAAGTTGAAGAAATGCCTTCTCTTCGTTTGCATGATGAATTAGAGGACATTGAAATGTTAGAGACGTTACAAACACTAGAAGATTTAGAAGAAGTTGAAGCTTCAGAAAAATAATTAAAAAACACATGCACGAGAGCGTGCATGTGTTTTTTAATTGCTAATGATCGCTACGATATACCCTATTGATAGGGTCACAAAATTCCAAATGAGAATTCCACCTGTTGAATAGATGGCATATTTTGTCAACGGAATTTTGAAGATACCAGACATTAATGAAATGAATGTTCGAACCGTTGGCACAACTCGGCCAATCAAACACATCAGAGGACCGAATCGGTGACTAAGCTCAGTGGCTTTATCTAGACTTTTTTGAGTAGAAGGAAATTTTTGATAGAAAAAATCGTAAAGTGCTCCTCCAAATTTATAAGAAACCGCATAATAAGCCAGACAGGCTAAAATAGCTGCTAAGACACTGATTAGATAAATGAAGAAAAAGCTATATGAGCTCGTGTAAATAGAAAATCCGATGGCAGGCATAATGACGATGGCAGGGATCCCCGTTAAATTTAATCCTTCTAAAAAAATAAGCAAAAAGATTAAATAAGGGCCGAATAAATCGAGTTTTTCTAGAATTTCAGTGGTAAACATTTGATTCTCCTCAATAATAAAGATATGGGTTGATTATAACATATTTCCTATTATTTATCACTTAAAGAATAGAAATCCAACAAGTCACCATATTAAAAGAGCGTATCTTCATTGACAAATAAGTTAAAAAACTATAATATATTCCTGATTGGGAATATTCTGATATGGGAATATAAAGGAGATTAAGCCATGTATGTTGAAATATTAAAGGCGTTAGCAGATGAAAAAAGGTTGCAGATTATGTGTCTGTTATTTCATGGTGCGCGCTGTGTTTGTGAAATTGAACCCGCTTTAAAATGTTCTCAATCTTCAACCTCGAAACATTTAATTAAATTAAAACAAGCAGGGTTAATTGAAAGTCAAAAAAAAGGACAGTGGGTGCACTACTATATCCCAGAGAGTGTGTTTTCCAAGTATCCTTTTTTAAAATCACTAATTGAAGAAGTCGAACAGTTGAGGAGTAGATAAAAATGAAAAAAGTAGCTTTTGTATGTGTTCATAATTCATGTCGGTCACAAATGGCTGAAGCCTTTGGACGTGTGATGGGATTAAATGTCTTTGAATCTTATTCAGCAGGAACAGAACAGCGTGACGTGATCAATCAAGATGCCGTGAAAATCATGAAAGAAATTGGCATAGATATGGAATTGAATCAAAGACCAAAATTATTAAGTGATATCCCACAAGTTGATATTGTCATTACGATGGGATGCAATGTGTCTTGTCCAAATTTACCTTGTACTCATCGAGAAGATTGGGGAATTGAGGACCCGACAGGAGAATCTGAGGAGGTCTTTCGTCAAACCCGTGATGTTATTTTTCAAAAAATGGAGCACTTAGTAAATCGTTTAAAACATAACGAAATTTAATGAGGAGGCCAAACGGTGAAAAAAGTGGATTTAACGGAAGGGAAAGTATTGACCGTCCTATTAGCGTTGGCATTGCCCATTATGGGAAGTTCTGTTTTGCAATTGACGTATAGTTTAGTGGACATGTTACTAGTGGGGCGTTTAGGAAGCGATGCGGTGGCTAGTATTGGGACATCTAGTTTTTTAATTGGAATTGGAACGGCTATTAATACTTGCGTGGTCATCGGAACAGGAATTAAAGTTTCACATGCCCTTGGAAAAAAGGATGAACAAGAACAACAGGATTATATAAATGCTGGTTTTCGGTTAAACTTCTTAATAGGGATTATTTTTGCCATGATTTTGATTTTTACTGGAAAAGCTTTTATTTCATTTTTGGATGTTGAGAATGCTTATGTAGAAGTTGAGGGATACAAGTACTTACTTGTTAGTGCCCCAATGGTGTTCTTTTCTTTCTTTAATTTTTGGTATACGCGTCTTTATAATAGCTTTGGGCAAAATAAGGCAGCGTTGAAGATTAGCGCTTTAGGTGTGCTTCTCAATATTGTTTTAGATCCGATTTTTATCTATACACTGAAATTAGGCGTAATGGGTGCTGGATTAGCAACCTTAATTGCGAATGCCTTCATGAGTGGTTTGTTTTTTAAACAATCTCGTACGTTAATCAAACTAGATTACAAATTGAAAATAAAGCAATCGGTTTATTGGGATATTATTTCATTAGGTCTACCAATGTCAACTCAACGTATCTTATTTACGCTTGTAAGTATAGTCTTGGCGAAAATGATTGCAGTTTTTGGAACAAATGCCATTGCCGCACAAAAAATAGGCTTACAAATTGAGTCTATCACCTATATGGTCATTAGTGGATTAAATGGAGCTATTGCAAGTTTTGTCGGTCAAAATTATGGGGCAAAAGCTTATGAACGTATTCAATCGGGGATGAAGGTAGCCATGTGTTTGGGTGTCGGATATTCCTTATTAACGACGATGGTATTTCTATTCATTCCTGATAGTCTAGCCTCATTATTTGTCAGTGAACAGCAAACCATTCAAATGACAGCTGATTATTTAAAATTAGTTGGATTAACACAACTTTTTATGGCGGTTGAAATTATTTGTAATGGTGCATTTGTTGGAATGGGATTACCTAAAATTCCCGCTATGATTGGGATTAGTTTTACATTATTAAGAATTCCGATGGCTTATTTTTTCATACAGTGGATTGGAGTTAATGGAATTTGGATGAGTATTAGTTTGAGCATGTTATTTAAAGGAATTGTTGCATTTAGGATTTATTGTAAAAAAGAAAAGGAAGGTAATTGGTATGTTAATGCAGCTAAAGTCACTCCTTAATTCTCGGGAGTTAATGGAAGGAAAATTTGGAATAGAACGTGAATGTTTACGTGTAAATCCAGATGGATCGTTGGCCCTTAGCCCACATCCAACTGCCTTTGGGGAAAAGCAATTTAATCCCTACATTACAACAGACTTTTCAGAAAGCCAAATTGAAATGATTACACCAACATTTAAAACATTAGAAGAGGCTCATCAGTTTTTAAGTATGCTTTATGATATTGTGAGTGTTGAGGTTGGAGACGAATTATTATGGCCTCAATCAATGCCATGTTTTATTAAACCAAATCAAGAAATTCCGATTGCGATGTTTAGCGATAGTGAAGAAGGTCAAAAGTTAATGACTTATCGCGAATCTCTCCTAAAAAAATATGGTGGTAAACGCCAACTTATCTCGGGATTACATTATAACTTTTCTTTTAGTGAATCACTATTGGTGAAGTTGTTTGGCGCACAACATGATTATTCGGATTTTCGCTTGTTTAAAGATGCAATCTATTTAAAAGTAGTTCGAAATTATATTAGATATCGTTGGTTATTAATATATTTATTAGGGGCATCACCCATTGTTGATGAGAGTTATTGTAGTGAATGTAGTGTTTCATCCAATGAAGTGGCTCCAAAAAGTTTTTCTCGATCAGGGGCGATTTCGTTTCGAAATAGCTTATGTGGGTATCAAAATAAAAAACCAATTTACGTTGATTATACCTCTGCTAAGACGTATGTCAACTCATTAAAGGCTTATATTGAAGCGGGTGAAATTTCAAGTTTTAAAGAATTTTATAGTCCGATACGTCTAAAAGCAATCCGACCGAATCAATTACTAGAGTCACTTATTGAAGATGGGATTGAGTATTTAGAAATTCGCTCAATTGATTTAAATCCATTTGCAAAAGAAGGGATTACGTTAAATGATTTACATTTTATTCAGTTATTTGTGCTCTTCTTATTAGATGAAGAAGAGTCAAATGATCCTAATTGGCAAGAAGAAGCTAATGAAAATGAAAGAAGAGTCGCTGTTTCAGGTTTAGACGAGAAGTTAATGTTACTTTATAATGGAAATGAAGAGAGCCTAAAAACGTTAGCGACGCGTATCCTTAAGAAAATAAGTCTAATCAACGACACGTATGATTTAAATCAAACGTCGATTTTAAATCGAAAACAAGACGAAATCAAAAATCCTAATTTAACCTTATCTGCGAAGATGATGAAAATGGTTCAGGAGACAGATTATTTAAGCGCAAATTTAGAATTAGCCAGAACGTATAAACAAGAAGCGAGTGACGCACCATTTCAATTGCCTGGTTTTGAAGATTTAGAGTTATCGACTCAAATTTTGATGAAAGAGGCTATTAAACGAGGCGTAAAATTTGAAGTGTTAGATCGAGCGGAAAATTTTATTAAATTATCTAATGGGGAGCACTGTGAGTTCGTCAAACAAGCAACGAAAACGTCCTTAGATAGTTATATTACGATTTTAGCCATGGAAAATAAACAGGTAACAAAAGAAATTTTAAGAGATCATCATCTGAATGTTCCAACGGGTGCATTGTACGAAAGCATAGAAAAAGCCCAGTCAGATTATAAATGTTATCAAAATCGAGCTATTGTCATTAAACCCAAATCGACCAATTTTGGAATTGGAATCAGTATTTTTGAAGAGGGAGTCAGTGAATTAGAGTATTATAGAGCTTTAAAAGAAGCTTTTTCACATGATAAAGAAGTCATCGTTGAGGAGTTCGTTTCAGGGAAAGAATATCGATTTTTGGTGATTGAAAATGAGGTGATTGGAATTTTACATCGAGTTCCAGCCAATGTAATTGGAGATGGGGTTCATTCAATTACCGAGTTGATTGAGTTGAAAAATAAAAATCCACTTCGAGGGTATAAGTATCGACGTCCCCTTGAAAAAATTCAATTAGATGAAATTGCTATTCGTTTTTTATACGAACAAGGATACACACCAGATACGATCTTACCGATGAATGTGCAAGTCTTTTTACGAGAAAATTCGAATATCTCCACGGGTGGCGATAGTATTGATATGACTGATGATATTCATGATTATTTTAAAAAGATCGCCTGTGAAGCAACGAAGGCAATCGGTGCTAAAATTTGTGGGGTTGATATGATGATTGAAGATTTTCAAAATCCTGCCTCAGCTTACTCAATTATTGAATTGAATTTTAATCCAGCGATTCACATTCACACGTATCCATTTATTGGTCAAAAACGTGAAGCGGCTTTGGCAATATTAAAAGCTCTTTCGTTAGTTCAATAAAAAAAAAACAGATTGAATTCAATCTGTTTTTTTATTGTGTCACTTCTTCGATTTCAGATAAGATTCCACTTAGTTCTAAAATAAGTTCATCTAACTCAACGTATTTAGTTGAAATCGCATCTTCTGTCGCTTTTTGTTGGCGTTTTGTCTTTTTAAATGCCTCAAGGTTAGAGTCATTTGATTGAATACTTTGGCTAAATTGGGTCATAAGGTCGTTTACCTTTGAAAGCTTCAAGCTAAGTTTTGTTTGAGTCATTCCTGATTTTAAAAATCTAGAAGCTGTTTCAATCCATCCCGAGGTTTCTTGAACCTGAAGTTCTTCATTTAATTGACTTAATGTATCGTTGAGTAAATGGTCATAGTCGGATTGGTTAGGATTTTCAACAAAAGTTGAAATCGCATGGATACAGTTCGTGATTGCGAGTAACGGAAGATCAATATTTTCTGTTTCAAGTGATTGAATTTCATTTTTAATGGTTTCAAGAGGCTCTAAATATGTTTTTTCAAGTGATTCAGTATAGGCACTACTTTCTTCAATTAAAATATTTTTTTGTATTTTTAAAATTTCCAATTCGTCTTGCGCATTTTCGACTTCTTGTCTCACTTCTTCTAAATGATCTTGCAAGATTTGTTGTTGTGAGGTAGCACCAGCTAGTGTTGGAATTGATTCATCAGGGATTAAAGGACTATAAGAAATCGGTTGACCAAAATCATCTAACTTAATGGTGAATAAAGCGCGATTATTCATGCGATTAGCAATGAGTGAGATGTCTTTTTCTTCTAGTAAGTGAAGAGTAGGAGAGGATATTAAAAGGGGAAGGCCCAAGGCGATGACACCAGACACTAATAATAGTTTAATTAATATTTGTTTAGGTTTCATAAAATCCTCCATGTCTAAGTCTAAATGATTTTCTTATATTATGGACGATTATAAAAATTTATAACAGAAAATATAAAAAATAGTAAAATTTAACGTTTTCAATATAGTTAACGACGAAAATCAAATTTAATGAAAGTTTAGAGTCTTAAGATGCTTCATACCAAGAAATAGGCATATCAGAGAGAAGGGTGCAGCTGTATCAATAGGAAGGTCATTTTTTAGTGAGAGACTAATTAACCTAATTTGTCTTTTATATGTTGAATTGGAAAATATTGAAAGGGCGTCGAATATTGAAGAAAAAACAATTATTTTCTATAATAAAAAAGTCTACTTTGGAATGTAAGTAGAAAAGAGGTAAAAAAATGAGTCAACACACAAAGAAGAAGGTTAAAGCAGTTAGTTTAGAAACCTTTGTGTTTTTAGCTATTCTTCTATTTGGCTTTGGTTATATTGCAAGTCAAATGGGAGTCGGAATTATGTTTGAAGTCATCATGAATACGGCCCATGATTTATTGTTAAATACGGTCTTTTTCATTATGGCATTAGCCGTATTGGCAGGTGCTTTAAGTGCTTTATTATCAGAGTTTGGTGTTATTGCCTTGATCAATAAATTATTATCTGTTTTTATTAAACCATTGTATGGATTACCAGGTGCTAGTATTATTGGGGCAATTGCCACGTATTTGTCAGATAATCCTGCCATTATCTCCTTTGCAAAAGATAAGGAATTTCAAAAGTATTTCAAAGATTATCAAATTCCCGCATTGTGTAATTTAGGAACTGCTTTTGGAATGGGGTTAATTGTGACAACCTTTATGATGTCACTTGGAACAGACTATATTTTGCCTGCTTTAATTGGAAATTTAGGAGCAATCGTTGGAAGTATTGTGAGTGTTCGATTAATGATTCACTTTACCAAAAAATATTATCATCATAACTCTTCAACATTAGAGACCATTCCTCAAAGTCAAGATTTAACACAGTATCGTGAAATTCGTGATGGAAATTTATTTCAACGTGTCTTAGATGCCATGTTAGAAGGAGGAAAAGCAGGTGTTGAAATGGGAATGTCTATTATTCCAGGCGTTTTAATTATCTGTACACTTGTGATGCTTTTAACGTTTGGTCCATCTATCGATCCGGTAACGGGGGCATCAGTTTATACAGGCGCAGCTTATGAAGGGGTTGCTTTATTACCTGCACTGGGTGAAAAATTGATGTTTATTCTAAATCCGATTTTTGGATTTACGGACTCACAGGCTATTGCCTTTCCAATTACATCTCTTGGAGCTGTAGGAGCTGCGATGTCACTCGTTCCACGATTTATTCAAGAACAAGTCATTACACCAAATGATATTGCTGTTTTTACAGCAATGGGGATGTGCTGGAGTGGTTACCTAAGTACACATGTTGGAATGATGGATGCTTTGGGTGTTCGAAAATTAAGTAGTAAAGCCATCTTATCTCATACTATTGGAGGGATTTGTGCCGGGATGGTAGCGCATTTTATCTATTTACTAGTCGTTTAAATATCCTAGAAGAGTGAAACCTATCTCAAATTTTGAGATAGGTTTTTTATTTGAAAAGATAATTCAAAAAAATAGAACAGTGGTATAATAAAAATAGAAATTAAGCTTAAAATAAAAATTAATTAGGATTAGAAACAGGTAGAGAATAGTCGGAGGTGTAGTCTGTTGAAAGTGATGACATTTAATTTACGTTCTGATTCTATTTTTGATGGGAAAAATAGATGGCATAAACGTAATCACATTGTATTTGATGTAATAAAAAAGTATAATTGCGATATCATTGGTTTGCAAGAAGTGACCAATAAAATGTATAAAGATATAGAAGAACAATTAAGTGATTATTATATCATTGGACAGCCACGATGCAAACGTTTCTTTGTGGAGCATAATAACATATTAATATCAAAACGACATGAAATTTTAGAAGAAGAGACCTTTTGGTTATCGAATCAACCTAAAAAAGTAGGGAGCTCGATTTGGTATTCAGTGTTTCCACGAATTTGTACAACAGCCAAAGTTAGACTAGATAGTGGGGAGTTGGTTCGCATTTACAACACGCATTTAGATGTTTATTTATCTCCCGCCCGCGGATATGGATTAAAAAAAATTAGTGAATACATCGAAAGACAGCAAGAGATAGATCAAATTCCAGTAGTTTTAATGGGGGATTTTAATGCAACCCCCAATCATCGTATCATTAAGACTTTTACTGAAGGTGAATTGAGTCATAAACGATTTGTTGCTGTTCAAGAGTATGATAAGTCGATTTATAATAAACCAACGATGGGGCGATTTAAAGATTCTGAAAAAGGGATGCATTTAGATTATATTTTCGTGTCAGAGGAATGTGCTGTATTACATGCTGAAATTATTAAGGATAATGTCAATGGACAATATCCATCAGATCATTATCCATTATTAGCTCATGTTCATGTTACACTTTCTTGAAAAAAATTTTTTCGACATAAAAAAGACACAAATCGACATTAAAAATATGTGATAATGAATATGTCTTGAAAAATAAGACACTACCCTAATTTAATTGTTATGAAGTTCCCCCAAAATACTTCATAACATATTCTCTCTTTTCATCCCAATATTTATAAATCATCCCCTGTTTTTGAGGTTCCTTGTGAACCTCCTTTTTTTGTTTTTTACAAGAAATAAACTGAAAAATTTTAAAAACTGATGGCTAAATTAAACACGTCTTGGAAAGATAAAAATAAAGTCTAATAAGTATTTTTTAAAATTCGACAAAAAACTCTAAATAGTAACAAAAGAACACAAAAAAGACACGTTTTTAGAAGATTAATATGCGATAATGAGTATGTCTTGAAGAACAAGACACTACCCTAATTTAATTGTTATGAAGTTCCCCCAAAATACTTCATAACATATTCTCTCTTTTCATCCCAATATTTATAAATCATCCCCTGTTTTATGAGGTTCCTTGTGAACCTCCTTTTTTTATTTTTTATTTATTGTAAATTTAAGGTTTTTATGTTATAAATAGTATATTCAAATAAAGACAGTTCATTCAGACCATCCTGTCTCTAAATAAAACTAGGCTCAAATAGAATGATGATATTGGGCGCTTTTGCGCCCTTTTTTTCTGTAAAAATCAGAAAGCTTCCTTTTATGTGCCGAGTTTTGCGCAAGAAGGAAGCTTTTTTTTTATTGTTGAGGAGAGATTATATGTTTACTTTAAAAAGTGAAATTGAATTTGATGCAGCACATTACTTAAGTGATTATGAAGGGAAATGTCACAATATTCATGGGCATCGGTACCGAGTTGTCATCAAAGTGTCGGCAGACTCACTGCATGAAACGGGACAATGTCGTGGGATGGTGGATGATTTTTCAACTATCAAGCAAGCCTTAAAGAAAATTCATGATTTATTTGATCACCGATTAATTCTTGAAGAGAATGAAGAGGGAAAAGAGCTTGCTAAAAAAAATAGCAGAGACAAAGCTAGGCTTTGAAATATATTTTGTTCCATATCGTCCAACAGCAGAGGAAATGTCGCGTGATATTTATCAGAGATTACAAAATCTAGGAATAAAGGTAACCGAAGTAGAGTTATTTGAAACGCCTAAAAATAGTTGTATTTATACGGAGGTTTAAGATGTATCAAGTCATTGAAAAGTTTATTTCCATTGATGGTGAGGGGCCATGTGCGGGACAGTTGGCTGCCTTTATTCGATTTAAAAATTGTAATTTAAGATGTGATTGGTGTGATACGTGCTATTCATATGATGGAAGTGTTGAAGGGGAAAATTTAAGTCCGCTAGAGATTTATCACTTTGTTAAGGAAAATAAAGTGAATCACGTGACTTTGACAGGGGGAGAGCCGCTGATTCAACCACAGATAGAAGTTTTGATAGGGATTTTAGCAGCCGATAAAGAGTTAACTATTCACATTGAAACCAATGGGTCTGTGAATATCCAGAGATTTAAGAAAAAGTTTTCAAAGTCTAATGTTGTTTTTATCTTAGATTATAAATTACCAAATAGCTTAATGCAATCAAGGATGGATGATGAAAACTTTAAATGGGTGACAAAGACAGATGTTTATAAATTTGTAATTGCAAGTCAAGAAGATTTAAAAGTTGCACATGAAGTGATTAGAGAACAGGGTCTATTAGAACGTTGTCTAGTTTATTTTAGTCCGGTAGTGGATTATATTAACCCAAGTTTGATTGTTGACTATATGAAAGATCATCAATTAAATGACGTGAGATTACAGTTACAATTGCATAAATATATTTGGCCAAAAGAAATGAGAGGTGTTTAAGATGAAGCGACAAATTGATACGAAACTGATTGAGCGCAGTATTAGAGATATTTTAGTTGCTCTTGGGGATGATCCAGAAAGAGAAGGATTAAAAGAAACTCCAAAACGTGTTGCTAAAATGTTTGAGGAAGTCTTTGAGGGGATGACGTTATCTAATGACGAAATTGCAGAGTTTTTTGGAACAACTTTTGAAGATGAAGCGCTCGATGAATGTCAAAATAACTTTGTCATCATTAAAGATATTCCAATTTTTAGTTATTGTGAGCATCATTTAGCCTTAATGTATAACATGCTTGTTACAGTGGCATATTTGCCGAAAGAAAAAATAATCGGCTTAAGTAAGGTAGCGCGAATTGCAGATATGGTTGGTCGTCGATTGCAGTTACAAGAGCGTATTGGTGAGGAAATCGCCGAAATCGTTGAAAAAGTAACAGAAAGTGAGGCGATTTGTGTTTTGATTAGTGGCGAACATAGTTGTATGACTGCAAGGGGGATTAAAAAACAGGGAACGACAACCACCACAGTGACTTATCGTGGAAAGCGAATGGAGGAAGAATCAGACTTGAGACAAGAGTGTTTATTATTAATGAAATAAAGGAGAGAATAAAAATGAAACAGGATAAAGCGGTACTTGTTTTTAGCGGTGGTCAAGATTCAACCACATGCTTATATTGGGCACTTGAAACATTTAAAGAAGTGATTGCTGTTACGTTTGATTATGGACAACGTCATCATTTAGAACTAGAGTGTGCTAAAGCGATTTGTCAGGAACTTGGTGTTGAACATCATGTGTTAGATATGTCTTTATTAAATCAATTAGCACCCAATGCTTTAACACGAGATGAGATTAAGATTGAGTTAGGTGAAGAGGGGCAGTTACCCTCAACTTTTGTACCAGGCCGTAATTTACTATTTTTAAGCTTTGCTGGAGTCTTAGCAAAGGTTAAAGGGGCTAAACATATTATTACAGGTGTCTGTGAAACTGATTTTTCTGGCTATCCAGATTGTCGAGATGTTTTTATCAAGTCATTAAATGTGACATTAAATTTAAGTATGGATGATGATTTTGTGATTCATACCCCACTCATGTGGTTGAATAAAGCACAGACTTGGGAGCTAGCAGACAAACTTGGAAAATTTGAGTATATACGAGAAAAAACTTTAACTTGCTACAATGGTATCATTGGAGATGGATGTGGTGAATGTCCAGCTTGTGTTTTAAGAAGGCGAGGACTAGAAAGTTATTTAACAACTAAAGGAGAGATTTAGATGTCAGGAAGAAAACAAGAAGAATTAAGCGAGATTACCTTACTTGGAAATCAAGGGACAACTTATACATATAGTTATGACCCTGAAATACTAGAAGTGTTTAATAATAAACATCCTAAGAATGATTACTTTGTGAAATTTAATTGTCCAGAGTTCACAAGTTTATGTCCGATTACAGGTCAACCTGATTTTGCCACGATTTATATCAGCTATATTCCTGGAGAAAAGATGGTTGAGAGTAAATCGTTAAAATTGTATTTATTTAGCTTTAGAAATCATGGGGATTTTCATGAAGATTGTATGAATATTATCATGGAAGATTTAATTAAATTGATGGATCCGAAATATATTGAGGTTTGGGGAAAATTCACACCTCGTGGTGGAATTAGTATTGATCCTTACTGTAATTATGGACGTCCTGGAACAAAATTTGAAGAAATGGCTCAATATCGTCTGATGAACCACGATTTATATCCAGAAAAAGTAGATAATCGTTAACTCAAATATCGCCTTTCATCCGACTATGTTTCCCTTTAAAAATGTGGTAGAATATGTCACATCAAAGGAATCGAGGAGGAGGAAAATACAATGACGAAACAAGAAGCCATTCATTTTTTACAAGAACATTTAAAATCGATGAAATATTTGGAATCAGCGATGGGGGTACTCTCTTGGGATATGGAAGTCATGGCTCCAGTCAAAGGGATTGAGTATCGAAGTGAGGTACTTGGATATTTATCGGTTGAGCATCATAAGTTAGCGACAGATACACGTATTGGTTGTGCGCTAAATGCTCTAGAAAATGAAAGTGATTTAATGCAAGTCGAGCAGAAATTAGTTGATTTTTTTAAAGATTCATTTGAAAAAAATACAAAAATTCCCGAATCATTACAACGCGATCTAACGGTAGCAACCTCTAAAGGAGGCCAATACTGGAAACAAGCGAAGGAAAAACAAGATTATAGTATCTTTAAACCGTACTTGCAAAAAGTCATTGATTTAGTTATTAAACAGGCAGAGTGTGTGGGGTATGAAGGACATATCTATAATGCGTGTCTAGATGATTTTGAAAAGGGAATGACGGTAGAGGAGTTGGATCGTATTTTTCCACCGCTACGAGATGGCTTAGTTAAGTTATTAAATCAAATTAAAGAAAGCCGTGTGTGTATTAAACTACATCCAAGTGGGGAGTTTGATAAAGCAAGACAAGAAAAATTGACGAATCAAGTCTTAGACATGATGGGATATGATTATCATGAAGCAGGTCGAATCGATGAAACTGAACACCCATTCACGACCTCTCTAGGAATCGGAGACACTCGAATTACAACACATTATTATGAAGATAATCTTGAGAGTGGTTTATTTAGTTCGATTCACGAAGGTGGACATGCAATTTATGATCAAAATATGCCACATGAACTTTCCGATTATGGTTTAGATGAGGCGCCATCTATGGGAATTCATGAATCTCAATCTCGTTTTTACGAAAACATCATTGGGCGCAGTTTGCCATTTTGGAAAGGTTATTATAAAAAATTGCAAGAATTATTTCCTGAGTATGGTTGGACCACCCTTGAAGAGTTCTATGGAATGATTAATGCTGTCAAACCTTCTTTAATTCGAACAGAAGCTGATGAAGTCACGTATTCATTACATGTCATTATTCGTTACGAAATCGAAAAATTAATGATGAGTGGAGAAGTCACAGTGGATGAACTTCCTGCTCTTTGGAATCAAAAGTATGAAGAATATTTAGGAATTACGCCAACAAATGATTCAGAAGGTGTCATGCAAGATGTTCACTGGTCAGAAGCATTAATTGGATACTTCCCAAGTTACGCACTCGGAAATTTATATGGTGCACAATTTTATCATCAAATGAAAAAAGAGATTCCTAACGTTGAAGAACAATTAGAAGCGGGAGATTTAAGTCAAGTCTTTATGTGGTTAAAAGAGAAAATTCATTCACAAGGAAATCTGTATTCACCAAGCGAACTGGTAGAAAAAGTGACGGGTGAGAAGTTGAATCCGATGTATTTTCTCGATTATTTAAATGAAAAGTATTCAAAGATTTATAAATTATAATTAAATCGTCTTTTGTTGCATATACTCCAATGATGAGCCTTTTGACTTATGATTGGAGTTTTTTTGTTGAGGTGATCAGATGAAATTGAAAGTTGAGAAAATGACAGAACAAGATGCATTTCAAATTTTTGTCTGGAAATATAGTGAGCCTTATGATTGGTATAACTTAGAAGGCGATGAAGCCTGTATCCATGAATTTTTAGAAGATTCGTATTATGTCGTGAAAGATCAAGAACATGGATTAGTTGGATTTTTTTGTTATGGACCATCGGCACAAGTTACAAGTGGGAAATTGTTAGGTTTTTATGCGGATGAGACTTATCTTGATATCGGACTGGGAATGAATCCACTTCTTTGTGGAAAAGGATATGGAGCCTCCTTTTTAGAGTTAGGGATGCAATATGCCAAAGAAATACTAGGAGCCAAAAAGTTTAGATTGACGGTTGCTGATTTTAATGAACGAGGAATTAAAGTGTATCAAAAAGTTGGTTTTTATGAAGTAGGAACGTTTGAAGCAAGAAATAGAGTGGAGCAAATTCGCTTTAAGGTCATGTGTAAATCAAATAATTAATCATTTAATAAAGTTTAATAAAAAAATGAACCTAAAAATTTGAAAAAACATTGAAATTAGATCGGAAATTTAGTTCGCAGATTACATGAGAAAATAACGTGTCATAAGAATAAATTTAGGAATGAATTTAAATAGGATTTAGTTCTCTATTCCGAACAAAATTATGAAGTTAGAATAATGTAATAAAAAACTCAAGTGAGACCCTCACTTGAGTTTTGATTTAAAGATGAACTCATTAATGGCTTCACAAACGCCATTTTCATTGTGACTTTTTGCGATATAGTTACCGTGTGAAAACATATCTTCATTGGCATTTGCCATCACGAAGCTATATTTAGCAACTTTAAGCATTTCAATATCATTGTAATAATCACCAAAGACCATGGTTTCGTCTTGATTAATGTGTAATAAGGATTGGATTTTAGACAAGGCATTTCCCTTGTTGACTTCAAGGTTGGTAATATCGAGCCAAATATCTCCCGAGAGAGTCACCTTAAAATGTGAACCAAATCGGTTGCTTAAAATGGGATAACTGTTTTGCAACGGATGGTTTAAATCACAAATACAGATGCGGTGAATGGGATCGTGGATGTCTTGAAGATTAGAGACCACCTGGATATTAGAGAAGTAGTGCGCTAATATCTCTTCAAATTCGTTTTCGCATGGTGTTGCATACATTCCATTTGGACCAGATAAAATAACCTTGATATGGGTAATGGATTCACATTGCAGCAAGATGTCATCAATCGCTTTTTTTTCTAATAAGCTCATCTGTCGTTGATGATGTCGGCTCACCACAAACGCTCCGTTGTCACAAATGAAATCAAGATAAGGTGTGGCTTCTTTAAAAAAGTCTTTTAAATCATAATAAGATCGCCCACTTGCAATGACGAAGCAAATATTTTTTTGTAACAGGCGATTTAATAAATCGATAAATCCATCTGGAAGCTGTCCCGCTTCGTTTAATAGTGTTCCATCCATATCTGTCGCAATTAATTTAATCATGAAAGGTCCCCCCAGTACTGATCATGTTTATGTGCCTATTGTAGGGGATGACATGATTTTAAACAAGTAGAAGGATGATGAAATGAATAAATTGTTTCAGTTTTTCAAACGTCATTTGCGATTAAATAAAGCATCCAATCCGGATATTTAATGGTGAGGGACGTTTTAAATATTAAGGGAATCAATAGGCTTATTTTAATGTTAGCTATTTTTATTGAATTCATTGGTTAAAACTTGAATCCAACTGTCACGATTATTGGGGCATGTTGAGGTAGAATCATTGACGAAAGAATTTTGTGCTCTTTATCCCGAGATTAAATGGTTTTCAATCACATAAAGTACCCTTTATCACTCGATAACCTCCGGGGAAAAGATGTCATCTTGTCATTTATTCAGGCACAGTCTACTTTGACATAGGAGGATCGAGCTAAAATTTTATCCTCGTTAAAAAGTCGGACAAATCACGGGAAGCTCAGGTTATATGTAAAAAATAGTAAAAAATAAACTAAAAAATAAAATAGTTTTATTCATGTAAAAAAAATGTCGTATTTTGACTAAAAGTGATTCTAAAAAAACACTTGGAAAAAATATATATAAATGGTAATATTGTCACGTGAAAAGTAATAGA
This sequence comes from Turicibacter sp. HGF1, assembly GCF_000191865.1. Lineage (NCBI taxonomy): Bacteria > Bacillati > Bacillota > Erysipelotrichia > Erysipelotrichales > Turicibacteraceae > Turicibacter > Turicibacter sp. HGF1. Next base: position 92,744 of record NZ_AEXQ01000029.1, on the reverse strand, counting down.
TTGAAGGAAGATGTGATGAATGACCATGAAATTAAATGTAGCCTTAATTGCACACGACCGAATGAAGGATCAAATGGTAAACTTTTGTTACGCCTATGAACACATTTTAGAAAACTATGGCTTATATGCAACGGGAACAACAGGTGGAAGAATTGAAGCGGGGACAAATTTGAAAGTGAATAAACTGGCATCGGGTCCACTTGGGGGAGATCAACAAATCGGTTCTTTAATTGTGACGGAAGCGATTGATCTTGTTATTTTTTTAAGAGACCCATTAACACCGCAACCCCATGAAACCGATATTCAAGCACTGATTAGATTGTGTGATGTTCACTATGTACCGATTGCGACTAATTTAGCTTCAGCAGAAATCTTTGTTAAGGCGTTAAATCAGGGGGATTTAGACTGGCGAACTTTAAGAAAAATACACGGTTCGTGAAATAAATTTAGGGGGATGTTAAATGTTACAAATTGTAAGTGTCAAACAAAGTCCAGTAGGAACACAAGAAGCGTTAGATTATATTCATCGTGTTTGGAATGGAAATAATCAAGCATCAAATTTTTTTGATATGATTACAAAAGTATCTCTTGGGGATGAAGAGATGGGAAATTTCTATGTGCTACTTCAAGATAATGAGGTTATTGGATGTTGTGGATTAGTCACACATGACGTGGTAACCAGTCGTAATTTTTATCCATGGGTGACGTCTTTGTATATTGATGAGGCATATCGAGGACGTAATTATGGGCAGTTGTTATTAAATCATGTTGGACATCAAGCACAGTTGATGGGATATCAAAAATTATATTTAACAACAGGTAAAACGGACTATTATCGCCGAAACGGGTGGCAGGAACTTGATCAGTATATTAGTCGTAAAAAAACACACGTTTATTATAAAGTGCTTCAAGAACAAAAATAATTATATTTTTTTTACAAAAACAGGAAACCGGTTACTGGTTTCCTGTTTTTTATTGACTTTTAGTAAAAGAAAAGAAACCACAATAAAGCGATAGAATCAAACAAACAAGAGATGATGCAGCCAAAAAGCCACCCAAAACATCACCTAAAAAATGGACGTTTACATACATTCGACTAAATCCAATTAAACAAGCATATAAAAAGCTAAAAAAACTAAGGAGATGGGCCCATGAACGCTTTTGACAATATTGATAAAGTAAGAAGCTACAAAGAATTGCAATGCCAAAACTCATCATGGAATGACCACTTGGAAAACTGTAGCCACTTTCATCAATTAAATGTTCAAAGGTTGGACGTTCTCGCATGTAATGAAGTTTTAATAGTAGATTACTCAATGTTAAGGCTAGAACTGTGAACATGCATAGTAAGCTTTCTTTATATTTTTTGAAGAGAAGAAACATAAGGCAACTAGCACCCGTGACAAACAAAATAGGAAGAGGATTAGCTGACTTCGTTAAGCTGATGAGGATAAAATTAAAAAAAGGCGATCGAATAGAGGTCATCATGTGATAAATTTGGATTTGGATGGGAGTCAAATCATGTGAAAAGATATAGTCTGCTAAAGAAAAGAAAAAAAGGATACTGAGAATAGAAATAATCAATAAGAGACGACTCTTAGGGGTAAAGTGGAATTTTTTCATCGGGAACTCCTTTCAAGATTAGATTTTTTGAAAAATAGTCAGCCTTAAAAGGTCTAATTTTGAAATTTAGATACAAACTAATTCTGTCAGAATGTTTGATGCTTAGGATGGAATGGTTATAGTATAAACTATTTCGTTCTCTTAAATGACTTAAAATATCTCAAATTTTTTAGTTTTTTACCTAAGCGATATTTTGACACTTTTGTTGTAGTCGTGTTAAAAATTTAAAAAATAATTGAGGGGTATTGATGAAAAAGTTATTGTATATAACAGTTAATTCTAAACCAGAAAATGAGTCGGCAAGTAAAATGGTTGGACGTCGGCTCGTAAATCAAATTTTAGCAACCTATCATGATTTCCAACTTGAAGAGTTGGACTTGTATGAGGTTCATGTCCCAAGACTTGAATCCCAATATTTTGAGTCTCGTAACTGCATGATTAATCAAGAGGCCATTAATCAATTACCTAAAAAAGAACAAGAAGAAGTCCATAAAATTGTGAAATTATGTGACCAATTTGTTGAGGCTGATGTAGTGGTTATGGCTGCTCCGATGTGGAGTTTATCGTTTCCAGCTCCTTTAAAAGAGTATATGGATTGCATTATTCAAGTCGGACGCACCATTACATTCGAAGGACACCTTCCAAAAGGATTACTTGATGATAAGTTACGTTCAGTGATCTATGTCCAGTCTTCTGGAGCATCGATTCCGTTTATTTTAAGCCCATTTTTCAATAAAGGTTTAAATTACATCGAAGATATGATGAAGTTTATGGGAATTAAAAAGTTCGAGTCTTTACTCGTTGATGGAACTGGAACAACGGAAGAAGAAAAACAAAAAGCAATCGAAAAAGCAACAAATAAAATAGAAGAGATCGTCAAACATTTGACGTTTGAAAAGTAGGAGGTTTAACATATGCAATTTAAATTAGATGATACGGTTCAACAATTTAAACTTGATTTTAAAGGACTTTATGATGAGATTAAAGTAGATGAAAATTATTTTGAAAGTAAAGAAGGCCATGAAACGGTGGCCATTACGTTAACGAATGAATTAAAAGTTAAAGAATATATTCATTGTGTGGTGACATTCCCTGATGGTGGAGGGTACGATGTTGATTTTGTTTATCAAAATGATGAAGCAACGCCAGGGATTACAAAAGAGCATTATCCAACACTGGCAGAAGTGGTTGAAGGTTGGAAACGCTTCATTAGCTTATATAAATAACCAAAAAAGTTGGAACTTATGAGTTCCAACTTTTTTTGATATAATGAAGACCGTGAAAGGTAGGGAGTCAATGAATATGGAATCATTAGTGAATAAAGAGGGATTGAAAATTGTAGGGTCTTTAATCAAATTAAATCGTTTAAATCAAAAGATGTCTCAAGCGGCCTTATGCGAAGGGATTTGTGTTTCCTCTTATTTAAGTAAGATTGAAAATGGGGAAGTGATGCCTTCACTAGAAATGATTGAATTATTATTTGAACAGTTAGCAATTGAGTACGTGGCGAGTCCTGACTTTATCAAAGTCATGACGGATCGTTTTGAAGAATTTTTTGAAGAATTAAATTTTAATGGCTTTGTTCAATCAAAAGAGATTTTTAAACATCTCGAACAAGAGGAATTAAAATTAATTCACTCGCCTTTAATACTCGATTATTACTTAGTTAAACTCGCTCACTACTGTGCAACAGATGAACGTGAATGTCTTGAAGAAGCGTATCGTCTTTTAACGTCAGTTAAGCCGTTGTTAAACAAAACACAACGCTTTAGATATTACCTATATCAAGGAATTGACCTGCTTTATTATCATCAAGACTATGAATTAGCTAAACAATTTTTTGAACTTGCAAAACAAGAGCTTGAAACTGGCCGTTTGTACGAAATGCTTGCTAATGTTAGCTATAACAAGGCCAGTTTTATCAGGCGTTTCAGTTCGTGAGCGAAGCAAAACGGCGTTATGTTTTAGAAGGAAATTTAGTCAGTTTATCAGGGATATATGAATTTGAAGCGATGCTTGCGTATAAAACAGGTAGTTTTAAACAAGCCATTGAATTGTGTGAACGTTCAGGTGCCTATGCTCATAAAATGAATCGATTCGATTTGACACTGACGCCACTTCTTTGCAAGGCTTTTATCCACTACACACGTCAAGAATCGTTAAAAGTGAGTGAAAGTTTAGAAGAAATAGCAAACATTCAACAACACTTTCAAGCAACATGGCCGGTTTTGATTTTAATTGAATGTTTTGAAGCGAAAACAGTGAAAGACTTTGAAAATATCGAAAAACGATGTCATGAAGAAATGCGAGCGGCCATATTATTAATTGGATTTTGTGTCACAGGTGGTGTATTTAAAAAAGATGAATTATCATCATTAATTCAAAAGTATCAAACAACGCATCGCCGTTTTCTATTAATCGATGAATGGATTTTTTATTTGTTAAAAGAATACTACACTTCAAAACGCCAATATAAAGAGGTAGTAGGTTTACTAAAACGACAACAACTCTAGGTTGAGAAATAAGTCAACAATTTTGGGTGTTAAGGGTGAAGATAGCGTCCGTTTTTCCCAAAGCTAAGCTAGTGATAGGATCAGTAAAATGGTTTATAATGTGAAGCGAGGTGAGGGGAAATGGATTTAATTAGACAAAATAAAAATTTTCGATTAGTATTTTTAGGCGCATTAGTTTCAAGTGTAGGAGATGTGTTGTTCAATTTTGCCATTGGACTCTATATTTTAGAGTTAACACACTCAGCCTTTATGTTGTCACTATATGGAACGATCGGTGGAGTAACGTGGTTACTTCTAGCTCCGTTTGGGGGTGTCATGGTTGACCGAATTCCACGCGTTAAAGTGATTTATTTCACAGATTTTATTCGAGGAATTAATATCTTACTTTGTGGGCTCGTGATGTTAACCGTGGATCATGTGAATATCATCATGGCTTGTCTTTGCTTAAGTTCAGTCATTAGTTCGATAAATGGGGCTTTATTTGGTCCAGCTTCACAGGCGATTATTCCACTAACTGTAGAAGAAGAGCAACTAGTCAAAGCGAATTCTTTAATGTCTTTAATGTACGGCATTAAAGATGTGTTTGGAATGCTGCTGGCAGGGATTTTATACAGTTGGCTTGGACCTATTGTGATTATTTTTATTAATGGGTTTTCATTTATTATGTCAGGAATCACGGAGTTATTTATTAAATTAGATGAAAGTGAGCTACTAAAACGAGCACAAGAAAGTCATGTCTTAACCGATTTAAAAGAAGGGTGTCGCTATATTTTATGTCAAAATAAAGCCATCTTATGGTTGCTCATTATTTTGAATTTTAAAAACTTGGCACTAGGACCTATTCAATCGGTATTAGTTCCCTATTTAATGAATGAGCATCTTCACGTGAATGAAATGTATTTATCCGCTTTATATGTGGCGATGGCGCTAGGAGGGATTTTAGGATCGCTATGGGTCTCAAAAGAAAAAGTTTTAAAAACAAATGAAACCATAAAAAAATCACTATGGACGCTAATAATTTGTGTAGGGATACAGTGGGCGTTATTTGAATTGCTTGAATTAGGGCGCATTCCGTATCTGGGATTCTTTTTGTTCTTATTTATTCTCTTTATTATCTCAGGTGCGATTAATGTGTTACTTTATGTCCCAGTCATGGCTTCATTGCAACGTGTTGTGTCAGCAGAATTTTATGGACGTGTCATGTCTTTATTTACGATGATCTCATCGATTACTTCACCGCTTAGCTTGATGTTTGGCGGGATCCTCATTGATTATGTTGGAATTTCTATGATCTATCTCTTTTCTTTGTTTTTTTTAGCTCTTTCTATTTATTTGATGAAGGAATGGAAAACATTAAAACAACTTTAAGATGAACTGAAGGTAGTCAGTCAGAGTGGATTCATGTTATAATGCTAATCATGTAATCAAGATCAAGCACTTTGGAGGGATCAAATGTGAAAATAGGTTTTTTTGATTCTGGAATCGGAGGCTTAACCGTTTTAAGTGAAGCATTAAAACGATTACCACATCATGACTATTTATACTATGCTGACACGTTGCACGCACCTTATGGACCCAAGCCAAAGGAAGAGGTTCGTGGCTATATCTTTGAAGCCATTGAATTTTTAGTGCGCAAAGGAGCAGATATCATTGTGATTGCCTGTAATACAGCGACTAGTATTGCAGTCAATGACTTAAGAGAGAAATATCAAATTCCGATTATTGGGATGGAACCAGCAGTTAAACCGGCTATTGAATGGGTTCAAGAAAGCGGAAAACGTGTGCTTGTGACGGCAACACCGTTAACGTTAAAAGAAGAAAAACTACATCATTTAATTGAACGATTAGATCAATCACATGTGACTGATTTATTGCCATTACCTGATTTAGTTCGTTTTGCGGAATCGTTTGATTTTTCTCCCGAAACGGTTGTTCCGTATTTAAAAAAACAATTAGTTGATTATCAGATTTCAGATTATGGTGCGATCGTCCTTGGATGTACGCATTTTCCGCTCTTTGCGTCATCTTTTAAAGAGGTTTTTGAACCAGGCATCGAGTTGATTGATGGAAGTGTTGGAACGGTGACTCATTTAGCAAATATAATTGATACGATGAAAGGTGAGACGTCTAAAACACCGACGGTGACATTTTATCAATCGGGAAGAGAAATAACCGAAGCGAATGAAATCAAAGGATTTAATCGTATTCTCAATCAAATAGCGTCTTAAGTTTTGGTATATCTTTGTGACTTTTATCATATCTTTTTTTAGACTAAGATTTTAAGGTTTTGAAAGAAAAGATGAAGAAAAGTCGTGGTGATGAAATGGACTTTCAATCGGTTAATCCTGAATTATTTATTTTAGTTGGAGAATTACTCGGAAATGTTATTGCCAATGAAATTCCATTAAATGTCCAAAATGCGGTTGGAAACTGGCTTCAGTTGGTTGGACAGGCCATTTTAACATATAATGCACAACAACAGTATTATCAACAAGGACCTGGTCGGTATTTTACTCCGGATAGTTTTAATGTGGATAATCCCTTTTGTCAATCGAATCAATCCAATCAAGACGGGATGAGTGTTGAGCAATTGAGACAATTTCAAGAGACATTAGAACAATTAGTCAAAAGAATCGAAACGCTTGAACAAGAGCTAAAGACGATGAAGCAGAGTGGTTAAAATTAACAGTTTTTTCATTCATGAACTCATGATGGTAAGGGTATACTATACTTATCGGAGGTGATCATCATGAGACATTATAGTCATCAAGCGGCTAATCACACTAAAAATCAAATGGATGTTGAATTTGGATCTGAGTTTGCTCCAAAAGATCATTTTTTAGATCAAGAAGCACAACAAGCATTATTATCTGCTAAAGCAGGAGGAACGATTACCAAACGTTTAGTTGAGATTGGGGAACAAATGTTAATGAATGAACCTAAAAAATAAAAGGTTAAAACGATTAAAATGAAATAATGAACCATAAATGACGATGGAACTCATCTGATTTTATGGTTTTTTTATATGATATGTTGAAAAATAACACTTATTAAGATTAAATCTGAAAAGCGTTAATCCCTCTTTTTTCGACGCTGTCATTTTATATAATAATGATTAAAAGAATGAAAGATTAAGTTTAAAAGTGAAAGGGTTAGAAATATGCCTAAAAATCTCGGTATCTTCGTAATCTCGGGGATAAGTTAAGTGAAAGAAATGAAAGTTTAATGTTGAATAAGCGTTAATTATAAAAAAAAGACTTCTTTTTGACACAACTATGACACGATAAAGTCACAATTTTTACACATGAAAACACTTTTATTGGTAAAAACTATTTACTTTAGCAATAATTGGAAATATAATACACAATAACATCACATCAAACTAAGTCGTGATGAAATAAGGAGGGACCATATATGAATAAGAATTATTTATGGTTAGCTACTTGTTGTGCTTTAGTTGCCGGGGGATGTAGTAACAGTAATGATACTGCAGGTAATACAGAAGCGCCAAGTACTAATACATCAACAGAAAATGAAGGGACAGGAAGTACCGAAACAACAGACGTGTATCGTAATGATTATAACTACGTTTATAGTACTGATCCTGATACATTTGATTATGTGTATTCATTTCAAGCAGTTGATAATGAACATACGACTAACTTTGTAGATGGGTTGCTCGAACATGATCGTTATGGAAATTTAGTTGGAGCATTGGCAAAAAGCTATGAAGTAAATGATGATGCAACTGAATTTACGTTTCATCTTCGTGAAGGTGTCAAATGGGTGACAGACGATGGAGTTGAATACGCTGAGGTGACAGCTCATGACTTCGTCACTGGTTTACGACATGCCGTTGAATTTGATTCACAAACCTTATACTTAGTTCAATATACCATTAAAAATTTAGATGCTTATTATAATGGAGAAGTAGAGTGGGAAGAAGTAGGGATTAAAGCAGTGGATGACTATACATTAGTTTATACACTGGAGGCCCCAACGCCATATTTTCACACGATTACAACTTATTCAATTTTAATGCCAGTTAACCAAGAATTCCTAGAGTCAAAAGGAACAGGATGTAAATTAGGTGCTGCAGAACCATCTAGCTGTTCATTTGGGGAAGTTGCACCTGATGGAATTTTATACAACGGGGCTTATTTATTAAGTAACTTTACCTCAAAATCAGTCATTGAATACACAGCAAACCCTGATTATTGGGATGCTGAACATGTTTATATTCCAAATGTAAAATTAGTTTACTATGATGGTTCAGATCCAGATAGCTTATTCACATCATTTGATAAAGGAGAGTTCTCATCAGCCCCAGTTTATACAGATAACGCTGCTATTTATGCATCAGCTAAAGAAAAATATGGAGATAATATCTTCATTTCTCGTACCACCTCAACATCATTCTGGATTTCATGGATTTTTGACCGCAATCAATATGCGTCTCCATTAGATTCATCAGTTGATGTTTCGCCACAAACGGATAAACAAAAAGCAGATACAGCATTAGCCAAACAAAATACAGCCTTCCGTAAAGCCATTATGTATGCATCTGATATTTCATCCGTGAATTCTCAATATGTAGGAGAAGATTTAAAATATGGTCGTTTACGTAACACCTTAACGCAACCTGATTTCTTATTAAATAGTCAAGGTCAAACGTATGGTGAATTGGTATCAGCTGCTTTAACAGCTTCAAATCCAACGGAATATCCAGCTGGATTTGACTTATCAGATGGACAATTAGCTTACTATAATACGGATTTAGCGACTCAATATATGGCTCAGGCGGTTGAAGAGTTAAGTGCACAAGGCGTTGAATTCCCAGTTCAATTAGATGTGATTGTTAATGGTGAATCAGAAAAAGGATTCCGTGCGGCACAAGCTTATAAAGCAACAGTAGAGGCTAATTTGTCGGATGTTCAAATTAATTTAATTATTTCAGATTCTACTAATATGGCAGCGTCTAAAACAGCCGATCAAATGAACTGTGACTTATACATTGGAGCAGGTTGGGGACCAGACTATGGTGATCCTAAAACTTATGTGGACATCGTCGATCCAGATAGTGGAGATATGTTAAAATACTTTGGATTAAACTGGACAGGTTCAGAAGTTGGAGACGATGCAGCAGTTAAAGAAGCGATTGGATTATACGAATTCCAAGCCTTAAAAAATGCAGCAGAGGCTATCGTTGATGACTTAGATTTACGTTATGAATTATATGCAAAAGCAGAAGCTTACTTATTAGAAAATGCTATTCTTATTCCATATATTACACAAGGTGGTGGATATGCGGTATCTCGTGTTGTTCCTTATACTCAACCTTACGCAGCGTATGGTTTATCTGATAATAAATATAAAGGAATGCAAGTTTCTAATGAAGTCATTACGGTTGAAGAACGTGAAGCGTTAAAAGCAGATTGGGAAAGTAAATTAGGTCAATAGTTTGACTAGTCTATATGCGCTTTAAAGATTGGGGCGATGCCCTAATCTTTTTGCATATAGAAAATTTAATAAAGGGGGAATGTTAATGAAACGATACATGCTATATCGATTTTTAAGATCGCTATTTTCAATCTTCATGGTTATCACAATTGTCTTCACCTTAATTTACTCAGTTATCCCGCGTGATCGTGTGTTCTTTTCGGACAGTAATATCGAAAAAATCCAAAAAAGACCAGACGATTATGCAAACTATAAGAATATTCAATGGGAAAAGTTGGGTTATTTAAAATACGATACCATTCAAGATTATTGTAAAGAGTTATATGGAGCCGCAACAACGGAATATAGTAACTGTGTTTTACCTGAGTCACAAGAAACAAAAGATTATGTAGCTTTACGTGAAAAAGAAGGATATGAGGTTCAATATTTTACAGAATCAGGACAAGCTTTTGCGACACGAGACATTCCAATTTTACAACGTGCGCTAAATTGGTGGGGGAATCTAATTAGCTTTGATCATCCGTACAAAGTGCAATCAGAAAATAATCCTGATTTAGAACGTAAAGTTTATATTGGAAAAGATCATAATAATCGTCCTGCTGTGATGTGTACAGGATGTGAAAGTAAATATTTAATTTATTTTGATGGGAATTTTCCATTTATTCATCAAAACTTCATCACCTTTAGTTTAGGAACATCTTATCCAACGTATAATGGCCAAGAGATATTAGATGTCATTTCTGAAACACAAGGCTCTAAAAAGACAGAAGAAATCACCTTACCAAATGGAAATAAAGCAAATTCAGCATTAAATTTATATACGTGTAAATATAAAGATACACTAGATAATATTGATCAAAAGCAATTCGTAGATCATTATGCAAATTGTAAAACGAATAAAACGGATCCATCAATGGTTCAAATCTCATTTACCATCGGATTTATCTCGCTTGTTTTGACGTATATCATTGGGATTCCACTTGGGATTCAAATGGCGAATCATAAAGGAAAACTATTTGATAAAATGGGTCAATGGTATATCATTTTCATGATTTCGATTCCAGGTTTAGCTTATATTGTGTTAGTTCGATTCCTAGGGAGTAAATATGCTGATTTACCAGGAATGTTTCCAATGCTTGGTTCAAGTAACCCAAAATCATATATCTTACCGATTATCTCGCTTACCTTAATGTCAGTAGCAGGACGTATGATGTGGATGAGACGTTATATGATTGATCAAACGACCATGGATTACGTGAAGTTTGCACGCGCTAAAGGATTATCAGAAAATGAAATTTTCTTTAAACATATTTTCAGAAATGCAATCGGTCCTATTGCTCATGGACTTCCAGCGGCGGTTATTTTCTGTATTTCAGGGGCATTAATTACGGAAGCTGTCTATAGTATACCTGGGATGGGGAAAATTTTACCGGATTCTATCAATGTTTATAATAATTCAATGGTCATCGGAATTACATTCTTATTTACAACGTTAGCCATTTTCTCAACCTTCCTTGGGGACTGGTTGTTAACACTTGTTGATCCACGTATTACATTACATGAAAAAGGGGGACGTAAATGATGAGCGATTCAAGATTTGAATTTGTCAAAATAGATGTACAAGCATCTGAACATATTGCAGCACCAGCTTACTCATATTGGCGTTCTGTATCACGCGCCTTCTTTGCCAAAAAAACAACGGTTTTTTTATTAATTGTGGTGATTGTTTTTTCATTAATTGCTTTGATTCAACCGATTTTATCAGGATATGATCCACAAATCGTTCCTAATATTAATGATGCTTCAATGCGTTTTTTAGGACCAAGCGCCCAATATCCATTTGGGACTGATGATGTTGGAAATTCTGTTTGGGATGTCGTTTGGGCTGGAACGAAAACATCGTTAATCATTGGATTTATCGTGACATTAATTAATACAGTCGTGGGTGTTTTCGTCGGAGCTGTTTGGGGATTTTCGAAAAAAGTTGATAAATTTATGCTTGAAGTATATAACATTGTCTCAAGTGTTCCATATATTTTAATTGTCACCGTACTGATGTATGCGATTGGTCGAGGATTTTGGCAACTTGTGTTTGCAATGTGTGTCACTGGATGGTTAGGAACAGCTTATTTTATAAGAACGCAAGTGATGATTATTCGGGATCGTGAGTACAATTTAGCATCAAAATGTTTAGGAACGCCGACTGGGCGTTTAGTGACACGCAATATTTTACCGTACTTAATTTCAGTAATTATGACCATTGTAGCGGGAGATATTCCAGGTGCAATCGGAACAGAGGTAACGCTTTCTTATTTAGGTATCGGACTTGGAGTAGATACGCCATCTTTAGGACGTATGATTAGTAAATACGCGAATTATTTTAATGGATATCCGCATTTATTTTGGGCACCGGTTTTAGTGTTGGCAGTGGTGACAGTTTCGTTATATGTGATTGGACAATCGTTAGCGGATGCATCAGATCCACGTACACACATGTAGAAAGGGGAGTGTAAACATGAGTGTAAGAAAGACCGTTTTATCAGTAAAAGATTTAGAAATTCAATTTAAAGTTCGTGATCGACGTTTAAATGCGATTCGTCGCATTTCACTTGATTTATATGAAGGTGAAACCTTAGCTATTGTAGGAGAATCAGGTTCAGGAAAATCAGTTTTAATTAAATCATTTACTGGAATGCTTGAATCTAATGGGGAAATTGTTGGAGGAGAAATCCTCTTTGAAGGACAAGATATTAGTAAACTAAAAAAAATAAAGAATGGGATGGCATTCGTGGGGCTAAAATTGCAACGGTTTTTCAAGATCCGATGACGTCTTTAAATCCGGTTCGAACGATTGGTTCTCAAATTGCAGAAGTAATCGTTAAGCATCAAAAACTAAATAAAGTAGAAGCAAAAGCGAAAGCCATCGATTTAATGAAACGTGTTGGAATTACAGATGCACAAAAACGATTTGGAGATTATCCGCATCAATATTCAGGGGGAATGCGCCAACGGATTGTCATTGCCATTGCTTTGGCTTGTCGACCTAAAATATTAATTTGTGATGAACCTACAACGGCTCTTGATGTCACGATACAGGCACAAATCTTGCAGTTAATTAAAGATTTGCAAGCTGAGTATGGATTTACAACGATTTATATTACGCATGACTTAGGTGTGGTCGCAAATGTAGCAGATCGCGTCGTTGTGATGTATTCAGGGCAAATTATTGAATATGGAGAGGTTGAAGAAATTTTCTATGAGCCAGCGCATCCGTATACATGGGCGTTACTTTCATCATTACCACAACTTGGAACTAAAGGAAATGAGCTCTTTTCTATCAATGGAACGCCTCCATCACTTTATAATGAGATTATTGGAGATGCCTTTGCCCCAAGAAATCAGTTTGCGATGCAAATTGATTTCGAAGAAGAACCACCATTTTTTGAAATTACGCCCACTCATTTTGCTAAAACGTGGTTACGTGATGAGCGTGCGCCAAAAACGGAAATGCCAAAAACGTTACAAAATTTACATGAAAAACTCGTGGCAATTTATGGAGAGGGCGCAAACGGAGGGGTGAACTAATGAGAGAACGTGAAGTTTTATTATCGGTCAAAGATTTAGAAATTAAATTTAAAGATTTTGTGGCAGTAAAAGATGTGAATTTTGATATTTATAAAGGAGAAACCTTCTCGTTAGTTGGAGAATCTGGATCAGGAAAAACAACCATTGGGCGTGCGATTATTCGTATTAACGACACGTCAAAAGGTGAAATTTTATTTAATGGGAAAAAAATTAATGGACGAATTACGCGAGATATGAATAAATACATTGTTAAAAATATTCAGATGGTGTTTCAAGATCCCGCTGCCTCATTAAATGAACGTGCGACCGTTGATTACATTGTTTCCGAGGGATTAATTAACTTTGGGATGTATGAAAATGAAGCAGATCGGAAACAAAAAGTTATTAAAGCACTTGAATCCGTAGGATTACTTCCAGAGCATGCCACGCGTTATCCTCATGAATTTTCAGGAGGACAACGCCAACGAATTGGAATGGCCCGTGCAATCGTCATGGAGCCAGAGTTTATTATTGCGGATGAGCCGATTTCGGCTCTAGATGTTTCAATTCGTGCGCAAGTGTTAAATTTACTAAAAAAATTACAACAGGACAAAGGCTTAACATATTTATTTATTGCGCATGATTTATCAGTGGTACGATTTATTTCTGATCGAATTGCGGTTATTCATAAAGGACGCATTGTAGAGTTAGCTGAGGCGGAAGAATTGTTTTTAAATCCGTTTCATCCGTATACAAAATCTTTATTATCAGCGATTCCAATTCCCGATCCTCGTCTTGAAAAAAATAAGCAATTAATTGTCTACACAGGCGAAGAGCATGATTATACGGTTGATAAACCTAAGTGGACTGAAATTAAAACAGGACACTTTGTATGGGCAAATGAAGCGGAAGCGCGTGAATATAAAAAGAATGCTAAAGTTAAATAAAGGGTCGTCTTAAAGGTCAGTTACATGTGTTTGTAGCTGACTTTTTTTGCTTTTAACAATTACAAGAAGAGGGAATACGATATAGTAAAGAAGGGGGGATAAGATTGAAACTAAAGAAATATAATCGGCAAAAGGCCATTGATTATGCAAGAAAATGGGCATTAGGACGCAATCCACTCTACCATGATTATGAAAATTATGGAGGAGATTGTACCAATTTTATTTCACAATGTTTACATGCAGGAGAAATTCCTTTTGATGTGAATGGGCGAGATGTTACACAAAAATGGTACTGGTATAGTGACCAGTCTCGAACTCCGTCCTGGACCTCAGCGAGACCTTTGAAAAACTACATCTTGAATAATAACAGAGAATTATCACAGAATTATGGGATTTATGCAAAACCTTGTCAATATGAAGAGTTAGAACTTGGAGATTTAGTCCAAAAAACAGTGAATGGTGAAATTACTCATACCATGATGGTCACAGCGCGTGTTTTTGATAAAAATGGTCAATTGATTGATTATCTAGTTTGTCAACACTCATATGACTTATTAGATTTTCCGTTGTCTCAAAAAGATGGAATTTTAAGTTTTATTAAAATAGTAGGTTATTATGATTGGTAATTTTGGATTATTTTTATTGAAATTTGAAGATATTTCAAATTGAATTCATACATGTTTTCGTGAGATAAAGTCATAATACTATAGTCGACCAAGTCGACAAGATTTTGAAAGTGAGGACTTAATCATGAGAAATAATAACAATGCAAAAAACAATGCAAAAAACCAAGCAAATGCACAAGCTAAAAACCAAACAAATGCAAATGTAGAATTCGCAAATGACTTTGCCAATACAAATGCAAAAAACCAAACAAACAAATTAGCTTCTCAATCAAATACTAAAAATAATTGCCGCTAGTTAGTTAGAATTTATCAAATTGGCAAGAAAAATGAGACAGATAGAGGTCTCATTTTTTTTATGTGTAAACTCTGAAAATGGAAGATTCACATGAAATTAACAGACATTTTTTTGAATTAGACACAAATAATAAGAGTGTCGAGATTCGACAAGAAAATGTGAGGTGTTAATGATGAGTCAAAAAGCGAAAAAATGTGAAGGTAATAATCAATGGGCAGGGCAAAAAGCAGCTGCTAAAGCTACTCAGTATCACGATAAAACCGAGTTTAGTAATGAGTGGGTATCAACGAATAAAGTAGCCGATTGCAATCACCCAACTGAAAAAGAATCACAGGGTGATCAAGAAGAGTCAGGATGCCATTGTTCACATAAGCATTAAAGCGAGGAAATAGCAAAAAACGCTATGAGATTGGTCATAGCGTTTTTTTGTCATTTTCTAGTATAATAAAAATTGACGACATGAAGAAAGGGTGAGGACATGGAATTATTTGTATCAGATTTAGATGGGACTTTATTAAATAAGCAAAGCGAAGTCTCACAGACATCACGCCAAATTATCAATGATTTAATAGATAAAGGGGTGAAGTTTACCGTCGCAACAGCCCGTACACATGCGACTGTTATTGATTTACTAGAAGGATTAAAGATTGAAATGCCAATTGCCATTATGAATGGCGTGGGGATTTTCGATTTAAAAAATAGAAAATACTTGGAGATTGTGGATTTAGCAAAAGATACCACAATGTCTGTTTTAGCCGTTTTTGATAGCTTAAAACTAGAGCCGATGATTTATGGAATTAAGGATGATCAATTAAGTGTTTATTACCGTGAAATTAACAATGAAGTCGCACAAGACTTTTATTTAGGTCGTTGTGATAAACCATTGAAAACATTTAAACAAATTCAAGACTTTACACCATATATTCAAGATGAACAAATCGTAAATATTTTAGTCTTTGATAAGCTTGAGTTAATCGAAGAGGCTTATCGTCAAATTCAATTCATTGAGGGTGTGAGTGCAACATATTATAAAACACGTACAGAGGGATTTGGCTATATGGAATTATATAGTGCAAATGCCTCAAAAGCAAATGGAATCAAAGCGTTAGCAAAATATGCAGACTTTAGTAAAATCATTGGATTCGGAGATAATTTAAATGATTTACCAATGTTTGAACAGGCGGATGAAGCATATGCTCCTGCAAATGCGGTTCCTGAGATTAAAAAAATTGCGACAGGTGTGATTGGTCATCACAACGAAGATGCCATAGCCCTATATTTACAAGAGCGTTATCATCAAAATAATCAATAATTAAAAGAGCTTGGTTAATCTTAAACCAAGCCTTTTTAGCAGAGATGAAAAATACAGGATAGAAATGGATACTATTTGCACAAGTGCATAAACTATAGTATTATATTAGTAACGCGTTGTAGTGGAGGAGGATGTTTATGGCGGTTTCGAAATACTATCGAATCGATGAACCAAATCAAGAAATTGGAAGTATTGAAATCCATTCACAAGTTTTTGAAGTGATTGCACATAATGCAACAGCAGAAATTGAAGGTGTTTCAAAAATGTTTGAAAGTATCTCACAATCCATCGCAGATACTTTTAATAGTAAAAAACATCGTAATGGTGTTGAAGTAGAATTTGATGAATCAGGGTTAACGATTGATGTTTATGTGAGTATTAAAGCCGGATATACCATTAATGAGGTGGCTGAAAAAATTCAGAAAAATATTCATCAAATGATTTATCATATGACATCAGTTAAAACACATGAAATTTATGTTCATGTCGTATCGATTGATTTTGACTAGTAAAATAAACCACTTTTGGTGGTTTATTTTATTTTTTTCTACGTTTTGTTCATAAATGTGATAAGATATATAGTTGAAATTGTAGAAAATAGTATACAATATAAAAGTAGCAACTTAGAAGATTTGAATAGAAAGAGGGATTTTTGTGATTCGTCATGTTATACGTCAATTTGCAGTACAAACATTATATCAAATGGAAGTGGGGCAACTGACACGTGAAGAAGCCATTGAAAATATTGAATTAATGGTGGAAAGCTTAAAAGAAGAGGCGATTGAATTAATGGCCGAAGAAGTGACACCTCATCAAGCATTACAAATGGAACAAACTTTTAAATTAGATGAATTCTATTTTGAGTTAGTTAACGGGGTATTAACACATAAAGAGCAGTTAGATCAAATCATTAATGATAACCTTCGTGGATGGAGTCTATCACGTTTAAATAAAGTAGATAAAGCTATTTTACGTCTTGCGACATATGAAATGAAATATTGTCAAGACACAGCAAAGAAAATTGTTATTGATGAGGCGTTAGAGTTAACGAAAGAATTCTCAGATACAGGAGATGGAAAAGCACGTAGCTTTAACAATAAAGTTTTAGATCAAATTAGTAAACATATTGCATAGGGTGTGAGTCAATTGGAGCAAAAGCAACCATTAACCGTCAAAGCATTAACCAAATATATTAAATTAAAATTTGACTATGATAAAAATTTACAACACTTATTATTAAAGGGTGAAATTTCAAATTTTAAACGTCATTCCAGAGGGCATTTTTATTTCACGCTCAAAGATGATGAAGCTCAAATTAATGCGGTGATGTTTGCCAGTGCCGCTTCGCAAGTTTCATTTATGCCAAAAGAAGGGATGCAAGTCGTTGTAAAAGGGCATATTGCTGTTTATGAGGCTGGCGGATCGTATTCTTTGTATGTAAAAGAAATGACGGAAGATGGGATTGGAAATTTATATGTTGCCTTTACTCAAATGAAAGAACGTTTAGGTGCGGAAGGATTGTTTGATGCGAGATTTAAACAGCCCATCCCCCCTTTTCCTCATGCGATAGGTGTCATTACCTCTCCAACAGGGGCGGCGATTCGAGATGTATTATCGACCATTAAAAGGCGTTTTCCCCTTGTGAAGGTGTATGTTTATCCGGCTCTGGTGCAAGGAGAACAAGCAGCACCTTCAATCGTTAAATGTATTCAACAAGCAAATGAACTCAAACAAGTAGATACTTTAATTGTGGGGCGCGGTGGTGGATCAATTGAAGACCTGTGGGCTTTTAATGAAGAAATTGTGGCCAGAGCCATTTTTGAATCAAAAATTCCAATTATCTCTGCCGTTGGTCATGAAACGGACTTTACGATTGCTGATTTCGTCGCAGATCATCGTGCCCCAACACCGACAGGAGCAGCAGAAATAGCTGTTCCGAATGTCGTAGATGTTTTAAAACACTTGAATCAACTAAATGTGAGGTTAAATCACAATTTTAATGTTCAATTCGAACAAAAAAAGCAATGGCTTTCACAGCTATCGAATCATTATATTATGAAAAATCCTCATGCTTTATTTGAGCAACGTTTAGTTTATGTCAGTCAGTTAAATGATAAACTACAGTACCAATTACAACAACAACTGAGAAAACGTCAACAAATTTTAATGATGCATTCTAATCGATTGATTCAACACAATCCAAAGCAACGAGTGATGAATTATCAACACCAACTCGAATACTTGTCTAAAGCTTTACAAAGTGGAATGAATCAAGAGTTAGCAAATCAAAAACAACACTATGGATTACTTTTAACGAAACTCGACATGCTTAATCCCATGTCTATTTTGAAAAAAGGATACACGGTGACAACGAATGATAAAAACGAAATGGTGACGAGTGTTTCACAAGTAAGTGTGGGACAAAAAGTAACCGTTGCCTTTGATGATGGATCATTTGTTGCAGAGGTTGATGAAATAAAATCGATGTGAAAGGGTGAATCTTAGTGAGTGAACCAAAAATGAATTTTGATGAAGCATTAAGTCAATTAGAACAAGTGGTTCGTCAGCTAGAAGCTGGAAATTTACCACTTGAGCGTTCAATCGAGCTGTATAAGCAAGGAATGTCTTTATCTAATGAATGCCACCAAAAGCTTCAAAAAATTGAAGCAGAAGTTGCAAAATTAGTTGATTCATCAGGAAATGTCACGGATTTCGAGATTCCGGGGGAATAGTTCATGTTATCAACTTATATTGAAACGAATAAAAAACCATTTGAAAAGGTCATGTTTGACTTAATTGAATCAGAACCTATCCCATCAGAATTAAAAGAATCGATGCTTTACTCGTTAAAAGTAGGAGGGAAGCGATTAAGACCTATTCTGTTATTTGCTGTGTTAGAATCTTTTAACCTCGCACCACAAAAAGGATATCACGTCGCAGCAGCACTTGAAATGATTCATACTTATTCCTTAATTCATGATGATTTACCTGCAATGGATGATGATGCATTGCGTCGTGGGAAACCAACCAATCACATTGTTTTTGGTGAAGCAACAGCTATTTTAGCAGGTGATAGTCTATTGACACATGCCTTTAAAGTCATTGCAGAAGACGAACGATTGACGACAAATCAACGATTATCGTTGATTCAAGCATTATCGTTAGCCTCTGGACCTATGGGAATGGTAGCAGGTCAAGTTCTTGATATGGAAGCTGAAGTTAAAGCAGTGTCTTTAGAACAACTCAAACAGATTCATGTGAATAAGACGGGGCGATTAATCGAATTTGCGATTGTAGCAGGAGCGATTATTGCGCAGGCTGATGATGAAGTCATTAACCAGTTGAAACAATTTGCGTATCATCTTGGACTTGCCTTTCAAATTAAAGATGATATTTTAGATGTTGAAGGTAGTACAGCTGTGTTAGGAAAAAACGTAGGAAGTGATTTAGTAAATGGAAAGAGCACTTATGTGTCATTAACGTCTTTAACAGAGGCAAAAAACATGTTAGAAGAAGAAATTAAGTGTGCTAAAGTAATCTTACATAACCTTCCAGTTTCAACAGCTGTCTTAGAAGCTATTACCGATTACATTAAAGACCGTCAAGCTTAATAAAAATGGGGGCGATTAGACTTAATCGTCCTTTTTTTGACGATTTATCTTCATTTATAATGAATAATGGATGGCTACTGGTGGGAAAAAAAGTCGAAGTGTGGTATGATGATAGAATAAAAATCAAATATGGTTATATTTGAGAAGAAAAGATTAATAATAAAGGTGAAAATGAGGTTGGAGTGATAGAGATGTATAACATCAAGGAGATACAAGATCCTACGTTTATAAAACAATTATCGAATCAACAATTGAAAACTCTTTGTAAGGATCTTCGTACGTTCTTAATCGATTCGTTATCTAAAACAGGTGGACATCTGTCATCAAATCTCGGGGTGGTTGAATTAACCGTTGCTTTGCATAAGGTATTTAACTCACCAGAAGATAAATTTATTTGGGATGTAGGACATCAAAGCTATATCCATAAAATCTTAACAGGAAGAGCAAAGGATTTTCCAACATTAAGACAGTATAAAGGGCTGTCAGGCTTTCCAAAGCGAAAAGAGTCAAGCCATGATTGCTGGGAAACTGGTCATGCCTCTACCTCTATTTCAGCTGCAGTTGGAATGGCTTACGCCAGAGATTTAAATGAAGATGATTATCATGTCATTGCTATTATTGGTGACGGCTCATTAACAGGTGGAATGGCATATGAAGCTTTAAATCATATTGGACATACGAATAAGCGTTTAATCGTCATTTTAAATGACAATGAGATGGCAATTTCACCGAATGTCGGAGCCTTACATAATATTTTAGGAACGATTCGAACAACAGATTCATATTTAAATACAAAACGTCAAGTCAAAGCTGTTTTGAAGGGAAATCAGGTGTTAAATGGTGTGATTCACCGTACAAAGGGAAGTGTTAAGCGATTACTTATTGGAAATACACCTTTTGATGCGTTAGGATTTAAATATTTTGGACCCGTTGATGGACATAATCTGAATGACCTGATAAAGAATTTGAATTTTGCTAAAAAAGCGGATAAACCGGTCCTCATTCATGTGAAAACTACAAAAGGAAAAGGATTCTCGTTTGCCGAACAAGATAAGCTAGGAACATGGCACGGCGTTGGAAAATTTAATAAACGAACGGGAAATGTTGCGGGAGATAAAAAAGAAAATCAAATTTCTTGGAGTAAATTGATTAGTAATGGGTTAATGGAGCTAACAGCGCACGATAAACGTTGTGCAGTGATTACACCCGCCATGATTAATGGGTCGGCATTAAATGAATATGCCAAGCGTTATCCCGATCGTTTAATCGATGTGGGAATCGCAGAAGAGCATGCTGTTACGATGGCAGGTGGAATGGCGACTCAGGGAATGAAACCATTTGTTTCAATCTATTCGACGTTTTTAAAACGTTCATATGATCAAATTCATCACGATATTGCGAGACAAAATTTGGATGTTGTCTTTGGGATTGATCGAGCAGGGATTGTTGGAGCAGATGGCGAGACCCATCAGGGGCTTTATGATATTGCAATGCTTCGTCCAGTGCCTAATATGACACTGATGATGCCTCGTAATGGGGAAGAAGCATACAATCTTCTTTATACCGCTTATCAAACGCCAGGACCATTTGCAATGCGTTATCCACGTGGTGATGTTTGGCAAGTTGATCCTCATTATCATGAGTGGAAAATGATTGAAATTGGATCTTGGGAGTGGTTAGCAACCGCTCAGGATGCAGTCATTGTTTCAATGGGGCCGGTTTTAAGTGAATTAGCTGAATTAGTTGAGGAACTAAAGTTAGAAGGCCTTCACATTGGATTGGTTAATGCAAGATTTATTAAACCGTTGGATTATAAAATGCTTGATGAAATAGCCGCCTTACAGGTTCCGATCATTGTTTATGAAGAATCAACGTTAATAGCAGGACTCGGATCAGCCATTTTAGAGTATTACAATGAGACAAACCAAAGGGTTGAGATCAACCGATTAGGAATTCCGGATATTTATGTTCAACACGGTCGTGTCTCAGAAATTTTAGAAGAACTTCATTTAACAATCGAAGATGTTAAATTAGAAGTGATGCGTAGCTTAAAGAAATAGGTCGGTGTAAGTTAATGAAAAAAGAACGAATTGATGTGTTATTGACACAACTTGGATATTTTAATTCACGTGAAACAGCTAAGCGTGCCATCATGGCAGGGCTTGTTTTAGTGGATCAACAACGAATTGATAAACCGGGAGAAAAGGTTCCAGTAGAATCAAATATTACTGTAAAAGGAAACGTTTGTCCTTATGTCAGTCGAGGTGGATTTAAGCTTGAAAAAGCCATTAAAGCCTTTAATTTAGATTTAAAAGATAAAATTATTATTGATATCGGATCCTCAACAGGAGGATTTACAGATTGTGCCCTTCAAAATGGTGCTAAACTCTCGTATGCCGTTGATGTGGGTTACAACCAATTAGACTGGAAAATTCGTCAAGATGAGCGAGTCATTTGTATGGAACGTACAAACTTCAGATATATGACACCGGAAAATCTAACGCATGGTGTTCCTGAATTTGCATGTATCGATGTTTCATTTATCTCATTAAAAATCATTTTCCCAGTTTTAAAACAATTATTAGCAAAAGAAGGGCAAGTGGCAGCGTTAATTAAGCCACAGTTTGAAGCAGGAAAAGATCAGGTAGGTAAAAAAGGAATTGTGCGTGATCCTAAAATACATATCAAAGTTATTCAAGAAATTGTGGATTTCTTAACTGCTTTAGAATTAAGTGTATTAGGATTAACTTATTCACCGATTAAAGGTGGCGAAGGAAACATTGAGTTTTTAGTTCATGTTGGAAACAATGAACAGTTGACAACTTTAATTACTGAAAAAGAAATTATTAATGTGGTAACGGAAGCTCATAGTCAATTATAAACAAAAGAAGCGAAAAGAGGGGAGATGCATATCTCTCCTTTTATTATTTTTGAAACAAATGTTTGTTTTTTAAAAAAACGAGAGTTGAACAAATGTTCTATTTTTGATATAATGTGAAACAAATGAAATGAATTTTGGTAAGAGATATAGCTTATCGTGACATAAGAATAAAATAAAGATAATTTGAACAATATAGTGGGTGATTATATGTTATCGCATTTATCAATTCAAAATATGGCCATCATTGAAGGGTTACAATTAGATTTAAATCAAAAAATGACGGTGTTAACCGGAGAAACGGGAGCCGGAAAATCAATTATTATTGATGCTATTTCATTATTGATTGGAGATCGTGCCTCAACCGATTTAATTCGTCATCATGAAGAAATGGCAGTGGTTGAAGGCATTTTTGAAATTGAGAACAATAAACCGTTAAAATCTTATCTAATCGCACATGATATTCCATTTGAGACGCAATTAATTGTTAAACGTACCATTAAACGTTCAGGTAATGGCCAAATTCGAGTAAACGGAGAATTAATGACAGCCAATCAACTAAAAGAAATTGGTCAATATTTAGTGGATATTCATGTTCAACATGATACACATCGATTATTTAATCAAGATTATAATTATCAATTAATTGATAACTTTGATACATCTGATCAAATAGAGAAGGCTAATAAAGCGTATCAAAAGGCTTTAAAGGGGTATAACGGAGCGAAGAAAAAGTATCTCGATTTTAAAAAAAATGCAGATGAAATTCAAAAGCGAATGGATTTAATTCTTTTTCAAAAAAGTGAAATCGAAAAAGTCAATCTGAAAAAGGGTGAATTAGAAGAGCTTGAAGATCGTCGCCATATCATTTTAAATTCGGATAAATTACATAAATCATATACTCAAATTTTATATAATTTAAAAGGAGATGGCGGTGCCATTGAAAAATTATATGAGGCCTACAATCAAACTCAAATGCTTGCTAACATTGATGAAGAGTTAACACCTTCTGTTTCACAAATGGCGGATATTTATTATGGCTTAGAAGAGTTTTTAATGATGATTAATTCGAAGTTAGATGAATTAAATTATTATCCAGAAGAGCTTGACGAAATTGAATCACGATTAAATGAACTGCAAATGTTAAAACGAAAGTATCGTATGGATATCGAAGAAATCATGACCTACCATGCTCAAATTGTGGAAGAGTTGGCCCAAGTTGAGGATTTTGATCACTATGAGAAAAACCTTCATGAGGAATTAAAAACTGCTCATCGGGACTTAATTGAAGCGGGAGAGGTATTGAATCAACATCGTCAAGAAATTTCAGAGGTGATTAAGACTCAGCTGATTCAAGAATTAAATGATTTACAGTTATTTAATACTCAGTTTGATATTGCCTTTACACGCCATCAAACCGATGAAATAATTCAAGGATTTTATACGATCAATGGAATTTATGATATTCAATTCTTATTAAGTACAAATAAAGGAGAGCCAATGAAACCTTTAAACAAGGTAGCATCAGGTGGAGAGTTATCTCGAATTATGTTAGCCTTAAAAACGATTTTGAATCGTGGTCAATTCATTTCAACCATTATTTTTGATGAAATCGATACAGGAGTTAGTGGTCAAGTTGCTTCAAGTATTGGGGCAAAAATGAAAGAGATTGCCAAACAAAAACAAGTTTTATGTATCACGCATTTACCACAAGTTGCTTCACTCGCAGATTATCATATTCATGTCTCTAAACATGAACGCAATGAACGTACCATTACGTCTGTTAAATATTTAACACTCGAAGAGAGAATGCATGAGATTGCGAGAATGTTAAGTAGTGATAATATTACGGAATCGGCAATATTAAATGCGAAACAATTATTACAAAATCATTAATAAATATGAAGAATTCCTTTTTTTTGAGCGCTAGAGTAGAAAAATTGGAATTCTTTTTTTTAGATATTTGAGATTGAAAGAGCCATAATAATTTTGTAGTTCGTGTCGAATAAAGTTGAAAGGAGGCGCAATATGAATCAAAAATTTAATAAAAATTTAAAAAAAGTTTATAATCTTTTGATATTTGTCTTCTCATTAATCAGTATTGTCGCTCCTGCAAGTGAATATGCATGGGCCAAAACGGATAATGAACAACTTTTACACATTGATGAAAAACGAAAAATCTATGAGGTTTCTCATCATCGATTCGAAAAAACAAACACAGTGGCTTCAGTCGACCGATATATGCTTATTCCGGGTGGTGATGCCATTGGAATCAAGATTCAAACAGATGGATTAGTCGTCGTGGATACTTATTTAGTCAATACCTCTAATGGAGCGATTAATCCGGCTAAAGAAGCAGGAATTGTGAAAGGTGATTTAATTGTAGCTGTGAATAATCAAAAAATTACGACTGTTGATGATTATAAGCAGCAATTATTATTGAGCCAAAATAGTGGTCAATTGATCTTAACTGTAAATCGTCAAGGCAAAATTGAACATGTTACGGTTCATCCGGTGACGTCTACAGAAGGCGTCACCACGACGGGACTTTATCTACGTGATAAGTTAGCTGGAATTGGAACCTTGACATTTATTGATCCAAATTCCTTGAAATATGGAGCACTTGGACATGAAATTATTGATCAAGATACCAATCAGTTAGTGACGGTGAGTTATGGAGAAATTATAAACTCCAATGTGACAGCAATTCGTAAAGCGGCAACAGGTAGACCAGGTGAAAAAGTGGCTGACATTTTATTTGATCAAAAGTTAGGAACACTGGAAAAAAACAATAACTTCGGTATCTATGGTGTTATGGGAAATGCTGATACATTTAGTAAAGAACCGATGCCAATTGCTTATGCGAATGAGGTAAAAACTGGTCCAGCTCAAATTTATACTGTATTAAATGGAAATAAAGTTGAGGTATTTAATATTAACATTACCGAAGTCAATCCTCAAACACAAAAAGCTATTAAAGGATTAAAATACGTGGTAACGGATGAACGCTTGCTCAATGAAACCGGTGGAATTGTTCAAGGGATGAGTGGTAGTCCAATCATTCAAGATGGAAAAATTGTAGGTGCTGTTACTCATGTATTAGTTCATGATGCGACGATGGGATATGGTATTTTTATTGAGTGGATGCTACAAGAAGCGGGAATTGATTATTTAAATATTCAAAGTACAACGAATGTAGCTTAGCTAAATACCCAAATTCGACAAAATTCCACATTGTGAGGTGAATATTCGCTCTTTGTGAATAAAAGACAAAACATGATAAAAAATATTTGTCGAATAGAAAAAGTAAAATTTACAATATTTTAAAAATTTACAAGTAATCATTGAAAAATGTAAGGAACTGTAATTTAATAGTAATATAAACCGTAAAAAATTAGGGGGACAAGAGATGAGTAAATTAAGAGTTCTATTAGCGGACGACAATAAAGAATTAATTACTGTACTTTCAGAGTATATTTCTTTACAAGACGACATGGAAGTAGTGGAAGTAGCGGGAAACGGGAATGAAGTTTTATCGACATTACGTCAACGTGAAATTGATATTTTATTATTAGATGTTGTAATGCCTGATTTAGATGGTGTGAGCGTACTTGAAGAATTACGTGAAAATCCTTCAATGTATCGTCGTCCACGTCATATCATTATGTTCACAGCTTTCAATCAAGAAAAAATTATGATGCGTGCTGCTGAATTAGGAGCTTCATATTTTATTATGAAACCATTTGAAATTAATAAAATTGTTAAAATTATTCGTGACATTAACGTACGTTTTGATGCTGTAGAACCATCAAAACCATCAGTGAACGCCTTATACTCAAGCCGCCCTGTTGTAAAAGAGTTTGACTTAGAGGCTGAAATTACGAATATTTTACATGAAATGGGTGTGCCAGCTCATATCAAAGGATACTTATACTTACGTGAGTCAATTAAAATGGTTTATAACGATATTGAATTGTTAGGATCAATTACAAAAGTATTATATCCAGATGTAGCAAAAAAATATAAAACAACGGCTTCACGTGTTGAGCGTGCGATTCGTCATGCCATCGAAGTAGCATGGAATCGCGGAAATATTGAAGCGATCTCAAATATTTTTGGCTATACGGTAAGTGTATCAAAATCTAAACCAACGAACTCAGAGTTTATTGCGATGATTGCCGATAAACTTCGTTTAGAACATAAAAATAAAGTTGCATCTTAATAATCAAACAAAAAGAGTATTGACCGAATCAATACTCTTTTTTATTTTTTTCTTTAAACAACTCACGTTTAAAACGTTTTTTTAATATACTATCGCAGTGGTAAATCTAAAGAACAATTAGCAATCAAATCGTTAATTGTTCTTAGAAAGGAGAAGCAAGCTAACTAAATAAGGAAATTTAACTAATGAACGTTATGTCTCTTTAATAGAATGGCTTGTAAACGTGAGACAATGAGTGAAAAATATATAAATCATCAGATTTTAACCTGTTCTTGTCCAGTTTGTCATGCAATAAAGCAAAGTTTTTATCCAATTGATTTTTATCATTATCCGATTGATCAAAATTCAGGAATTCCCTCAATTAATATTCCAGTTAAAATTTTACCAGAAAACAAATCATCAAATTCGCCGATGGTAACCGATTATGCTAATAGGAGCTCAGCATGGATAAGTGATGAAGAGGCAGTCTTTTTACAATATGCAACTCATCCTATTTATGAGTTTCGGGGAGTGTGGGTGACAACTGTTCGAAATAGTGACTTTCCAAATAAGGCAGTTTTTGAAGATGGAACATTCGATTTAGAGTTATTTAAACGTGAGTTTTTTTCAATTTTAAAGCATTGTAAATTATTAAATCTAAATGCCATCTTTTTTCAAGTAAGACCTCAAGGTGATGCATTTTACGAGTCTAAGATAAATCCATGGAGTGAATTTTTATCTGGACAACAAGGCGTAAGGCCTGATTGGGGAGATTTTGATCCATTAGAATGGATGATTACCATGACGCATGGTGCCGGTCTTGAATTTCATGCATGGTTTAATCCATATCGCTTAAGTTCTATTTCTAAAGAGGGAAATTCTAAAGAGGAATTGTTAAATCGTCTAGCTCCTAATCATTTTGCAAAAAAAAATCCACAATATGTTTATTTCTTTGACGGTCAAATTTTCCTAGATCCAGGATTTCCTCAAGTCCAAAAGCACGTGATTCAAAGTGTGATGGAAGTGGTCCAAAATTATTCGATTGATGCGGTTCATTTTGATGATTATTTTTATCCCTATTCCTATCTAACGATAATAGATGGTGAACCTAAAGAAATAAGTTTTAATGATGAGAGTCCAGATATCGAGACCTATGAAACGTATCATCAACCTGGACAAAGTATTAAGCAGTGGCGTGAATATAACGTTAATTCACTGATTTATTCCTTGTCCTTGTCCATCCGTAAATACAATCGAGAAACAGGCAAAAGTATCGCATTTGGTGTGAGCCCGTTTGGAGTTTGGGCATCAAATTTTGAACAATCTGTCGGATCAAAAACGTCTCCGTACCAACTTTCTTCATTAGATGAATACGTGAATTCAAAATTATGGGTTGATGAGGAGTGGGTAGATTATTTAATCCCACAAAACTATTGGTCGTTTCACGATCCCTTATCTCCTTTTGGTGAAGTGGCGAATTGGTGGAATGAGGTGGTTAAATCCTCAAGAACACAACTATACATGGGAATTGGTCTTTATTTATACCTAGAAGATAACCAAAATCCTTCTTGGCAAGAGGCTCGAGAAGTAAGCAATCAAATCAAATATACAAGAGTATTATCAAATGTAGAAGGATTTGCTCTTTTTACCTATCGTAATTTGGTTATGAGACCTCAGTCTAATGTAGCCGGTCAACAAGTTTTAAATGTAGCACTTGAGTACCTGAGTTTGGATGTGTTGAAATATAAAAGTTTAATCCCACCTAGAACCTGGTTACAAACTAAAGCAATTCATCCTGTTAGTGGATTGCAAGTTCGACGTTGTGAAGACGATAACTGTTTAGTATTTTATGATCAGCTAGATAATGACAGTCAGTATTATGTTATTTATCGTTGTGAAGGGGCAGTGGAAAATTTTGATTTTAATGAGGCTGCCAATATCTTAGACGTTATCGGACGGAATTATGGAGAGGCGATGCAACACTATACGGATATTGAGATTGATGAAAATCAAACTTATACTTATGCCGTCACGGCTCTTTCTCAAGCCCAAGTCCAATCGCTAGCAGTAGCTTATGTATTCATGCCCTAAATAAAAAAATCATTTACTCCTTAGTAAATAGATTTTTTGTTTTTTATTAGTAATAAAGTATTATTCAGACGCGCAATAACGTAAGCAACCATTGAGATTAATGGAGCCACAACAAACGATAAAGCTAAAATTAATAATAAGATTTTTGTCCCCTTCATTTTGTTTAAATTATGCTTTGCTTTTTTCGCCATATAAAATTCACCTCTAAGACAAAGTTTGCTATAATGTTTAATGTAACTTAATCTATTATAATATAAATAAGTAGAAAAGAAAGAGGATTTACCGTGGGAGAACCGATATTTAGAATTATATTCCATATTGACTTAAACGCTTTCTTTGCCTCGTGTGAAGCCATCCTACATCCAGAGTTGAATCAACAACCACTAGTGATTACAGGTGAGAAACAGTCAAAGCGAGGGATTGTCGTGACAGCAAATTATGAAGCGAGAAAATATGGGATTCATAGCGCGATGCCCTTGATGCAGGCCAAGAAAAAATGTCCTCATTTAGTGGTGGCACCTGTTCGCTTTGATCTATATCGTAAAATTTCGAAGCAATTTATTCAAATTTTGCAGGAATACTCTCCGTTAGTTGAAAAAGCCTCGATTGATGAGGCTTATGTTGATGTGACGCATCACTATCAAAATATGCATCCGTTAGTGCTGGCTCAGCACATTCAAGCACGAATAGCAAAAGATTTACAAATTGGATGTAGTATCGGAGTGGCGCCCAATAAATTTTTAGCCAAAATGGCATCAGATATGAAAAAGCCAAATGGGATTACCGTCCTACGAAAACGCGATTTACAGACGATGCTTTGGCCCATGTCCATTGAAGAAATGTTTGGGATTGGCAAAGCATCGGCACCCAAATTAAGACAATTTGGTATTCATAAAATTGGTGATTTAACGACCATTGAAGATGTCGAAAAATTTCAACAACTTTTTGGAAAGCATGCTCTTAAGTGGATTGAAGATGCGAAAGGTGAAGATAAAACACCCATTAATCCAAATAAATATGAGGAATTATCAAGCATTGGTCATTCAACAACTTTTCCAAAAGATTATAGTTTTGAAATCGAATTAAAACAGCAAGCGAAGTTAATGTGCCAAAAAACGGCGAATCGATTAAAACAACATGGTGTTTATGCCAAGACGGTTAGTTTGCAGATAAAAGAAGCGAATTTCAGACAGAGTAGTCGAAGTAAAACGCTCACGATTCCAGTGCAAACCGTCGATGAGCTTTACGCTGTGATTGAGGAGCTATTTGATGAGCATTGGGAGGGTGAGCCTCTGCGGTTGATTGGCGTCAGTACCTCTAATTTAGTGAAGACGAAGAAAGTGACAGAACAGCTTAATTTATTTAATTCTCAAAATTTTGCTGAAGAAGAAAAACTAAACCAACTATTGCAAAAAATTAAAACAAAACACGGAGAATCCAGTATTTTTAAAGGGATTAAGAAAGGTGAGAATAAAAAATGATGAATTTAGAAGAAAAACAAGTTAGCACTAAAACTTATTATACAAACCCATTTCTAAAAGTGACTGAAGATGAGGTGATTTTACCAGATCAAAAAGAGGCTAAACGCGTCGTAGTCCATCATCCGGGTGGTGTGAATCTAATTGCGTTAGATGAGGAGAACCGTTTGTTATTAGTCGAACAATATCGCTATCCGGTTGGAAAAACAACACTTGAAACACCAGCGGGAAAAATTGAGCCAGGAGAAGAAACAATCATTACAGCAAGACGTGAACTTGAGGAAGAAACAGGCTATACCTGTGATTGTTTAGAACGTGTCGGACGTTTTGCAACATCACCCGGTTTTTGTAATGAATACATTGAAAATTTCTTTGCTAAAAATATTCAAAAATTAGATCATAAGGTCGCAGGGGATGACGATGAGTTTTTAAACTTATACCGTGTGACAAAAGAAGAAGCCATTCAGTATATTGAATCAGGATTTATTTGTGATTTTAAAACGATTTACGCGATTCAGTATTTAATGATGCATCATATTTGGTAAAAATATCGATTTTTAAAAAATTAGGATCAAAAGGAAAAAAGACAATGAGTTAATTTTATAAAAAAATTAAATAATTTTATGAATTATATCATAAACTTCCCACCCTATTACATAAGTTTGAGTATAAAGGGGGGAAGTGCTCATGGTCGCACACAAAAAACGTCGCAAAAAAACATTTAACTATGTCTTATATGTCATGTATGTCCTACTATTACTCGTCTTAATTGGAGATATCATTGGCTCTTCGCTTTACGTTAAGCTTGAACAAGCTTCACAAACATCTTTAATGTCTTATGTTGGAGACAATATTAGTTCATTCGATCCAAATCAATGGTCATTTAATCAATTGTTTTATAAACAATTTATGTATCAAGGAAGTATGTGGGTACTTGGGTTATCTATTATTGGAATTGTGGTCAATTTGTTTTTAGTCTTTTTAAAAGGCGTGATTGCTGGATTTAATGTGTTTTTTATCTTTCAAACCTTATCTCCACTTTCAGCACTAATCACAAGCTTTTTATGGCTATTGCAATATTTATTGATTTTAGGTGTCACCATTTTAAGTGGGTATTTTAGTATTCGTTTTGTCATCTTACTGTTAAAAATTATTTTTGTGAAAAAAAATAATGCGTTACTTCAAAAGCATTTTCTATATTATTTCTATCAATTAGTCATTGTCATGGTTTTAACCTTGGTAACCTCAGGTTTAACTTATTTCATTCAACCGGTTGTGTACCATCAGTTTGAAAAAGCAGGACAAACAGATGCTTTAGAGGCTAAAGAATCGGCAGATGACTTTTTATCGACTCATGAGGGAGCAACATCTGACGTTTGGTTGCAAATTGATGTAAATTTCGATTCAGAAGTGATATAATAAAGATAGAAATTTAAAAACGTAATACAAGATGGTGAAAAGATGAAGCAACTTTCGCAATATGAAACTTTGATTGTTAAATCAGGATCGAAATTAACAAAGCAACGTAAACAAATACTAAAGACGATTGTGACCCATTCTGATGAGCACTTCTCCGCTGAGTCACTTTATGATTTAGTTAAACACTTAGATGATACGATTGGGATTGCGACTGTGTATCGCACATTAGAATTATTCGAAAAATTAAAAATTGTTCGTAATGTTAAAATTAAAAATGATGGGATTAATTATTATGATTTAATGGAGCTAGGGGAAGAAACTCATTTACATCATCATTTAATTTGTACAAAATGTCAAAAAATTATTGAGATGGCAGATGAACTTGAAAGTTATGAGTCATTTATTAAAGAAAAATATGGATTTGATGTGATTGACCATGACTTAACTTTCTATGGGATTTGTAAAGAGTGCCAATCATCAATTCAATAAAAGACTTCTACCCTCGTGTAGAAGTCTTTTTTAAATAAAGGATAGGGAAATTATGAATAAAAATTATCAGTATTATTTAAATGACTTTTTAGCACATCTATTAATCGATCGTGGGTTGAGTTTAAATACCAAGATTAGTTATGAACGCGACTTAACAGAATACCTTCTTTATTTACAAAATCAATCGGTTCATCAGTTGGACGAGATTAGGCGAGAACATGTGCAACAATATTTGATAACGTTATATGAACGGAACCTAAATACAAAATCAGTTGCAAGACATCTTTCTGCCATTCGTTCATTTCATCAATATTTAATGATTGAGAAAATTTCAAATACGAACCCATGTGAACTCATTGAATCACCCAAATTAAAACGTCACTTACCTGAAATCTTAAGCATTGACGAAGTAGAGCACCTGTTGAGTAGCTTTAATACGAAGACAGTGAATGATATTCGGAATAAGGCAATGGTTGAACTGATGTATGCTTCAGGACTTCGCGTCAGTGAATTACTTCAATTAAAGCTTGATGATGTTCACTTATCGATGATGTTTGTACGATGTGTTGGAAAGGGAGATAAAGAACGTATAGTTCCGATTGGTGAAGTAGCGACTGAATTACTTCAGCTTTATTTAGATACCGCGCGTCCAAATCTTTTAAAAAAATCGAATGATTGGTTATTTTTGAATCGGTTTGGAGAAGTAATGACGCGACAAGGGTTTTGGAAAATCTTAAAAAAACAAGCGAAAGAAGCGGGAATTGAGAAGGAAATATCACCTCATAAATTACGTCATTCCTTTGCAACTCATTTAATTGAAAATGGAGTTGATTTGAGACTTGTCCAAGAAATGCTGGGTCATTCTGATATTTCAACGACTCAAATTTATACACACATAAGTAAAGAACATCTAAAAGATGTCTATGATTTATACCATCCGAGAAGTCAAAAAGACGATGTTGAAATTTAATCCTTTTTCTCGCCAATTTAAGGAATTTGAACTATAATAAATATAGATGCAAAAAATTAGAATAATAATAAATGACTAGTTTTAGGCAGAAGAAAGGACGTTGTATATGAAATATAATCGTGTATTTTTAGTTATAATGGATTCTGTTGGAGCAGGGGAATTACCTGATGCCAAAGACTATAATGATACAGGAGCTAATACGCTTAAACATATTGCACAAACAGCAAAAGGATTAAACTTACCTCATTTACAATCATTAGGACTTGGAAGTATTACGGAGATTGAGGGCGTGGCTCCGACAACTCCTGCCAAAGGATACTATACAAAATGTGAAGAATTATCAGTTGGAAAAGATACGATGACAGGTCATTGGGAAATAATGGGTCTTAAAGTGACAGAACCATTTCAAACGTTTACAGATACTGGATTTCCAAAAGAGTTAATTGATGAATTAGAAGAGAAAACAGGACGTAAAGTGGTTGGGAATAAATCGGCTTCTGGAACTGAAATTTTAGATGAATTAGGAGAACATCATCTAAAAACAGGCGATCTTATCGTTTATACATCAGCGGATTCTGTTTTACAAATTGCGGCTCATGAAGACGTGATTTCACCAGAAGAGTTATGGAAAATTTGTAAACAAGCACGTGAAATGACGATGAAAGAAGAATGGAAAGTTGGACGTATTATTGCTCGTCCATTTGTTGGAGCTAAAAAAGGTGAGTTTAAACGTACACCAAATCGTCATGATTATGCGTTAAAGCCGTTTGGACGTACTGTTTTAAATGAATTAAAAGATGCTAATAAAGAAGTCATTGCAATCGGAAAAATTAATGATATTTACGTCGGAGAAGGAATCACTGAATCCATTTTAACGAAGTCAAATGAAGATGGAATGAATCAATTATTAAACGTGATGAAACGTGATTTTAATGGATTAGCATTCTTGAATTTAGTTGATTTTGATGCCATGTATGGACATCGTCGTGATCCACTTGGATATGCGAAATGTTTAGAAGAATTCGATGTTCAACTAGGTGATGTATTATCACAAATGAAGGAAGATGATTTATTAATCATTTCAGCCGATCATGGGAATGACCCAATTGCAAGCGGAAGTG
The DNA here is from genome assembly GCF_000191865.1 of Turicibacter sp. HGF1. Classification (NCBI taxonomy): domain Bacteria; kingdom Bacillati; phylum Bacillota; class Erysipelotrichia; order Erysipelotrichales; family Turicibacteraceae; genus Turicibacter; species Turicibacter sp. HGF1. The sequence continues at coordinate 58,146 of NZ_AEXQ01000029.1, read as the reverse complement.
ATCATACACGTGAATATATTCCGGTATTAATGTATTCTCCATCCATGCAAGCGGGTGGGGAGTTACCGATTGGAAAAACGTTTGCAAATATTGGAGCAACAGTTGCTGAAAACTTTGAAGTGGAGTTGCCAGCAATCGGAGAAAGTTATTTAGCATCGTTAAACTAAGGAAATTAAAGCTCAAGGACAAGTCCTTGAGTTTTTTATAGGAAGTCGGGGTGAAACCAATTTGGAATCCAAAGATAGACGAGATGAAATTTTAGAGCATTTAAAGCAAGCAGGTCATCCAGTTAAAGGAAGTGAATTAGCTAAAATGTTTGCTGTTAGTCGTCAAGTTATCGTTCAAGATATTGCTTTGATTCGTGCGAAGGGGATTTCAGTCGTGGCAACACCTTCTGGGTATATGATCCAAACTCCTATTACAACAGGTGTATTGAAGACTATCTGTTGTAAACATGGTCAACGTATCGAAGAATTAGAAACTGAGTTAGAATTAATTATTTCGTTTGGTGGAAAAGTATTAGATGTCGTCGTAGAACATCCCATTTATGGAGAAATTCGTGCTGTGTTAAACATAAATTGTTTAATGGACATTAAACAATTTATTAATCAGGTCAAATCTCAAGCCTCTAAGCCACTTTCTTTACTAACTGAGGGGATTCATTATCATACGATTGAAGTAACAGATGAATCCATGTATGAATCCATTATAAATGCCTTAAATCAACATCATTATTTATATTAAGAATCATAGGAGTTCCTATGATTTTTTTTATTCTTTGAAATATTTTAGAGCAATTCGGATACCTTATTAAAGGAGAAGTGAGGGATTAAAAATGCCTGAGCAAAAACGACTCGAATAAAAGACTCAATGAAAAAGTGGTGATTTAAACTTTAAATCATGAAATCTTGTCATCATACGAGCAATTGAAAAAGAAAACGTTTAAAAAATGAAAACAAAAATTGTCGAACTATTGAACATTATGTAAATTTTAAGTAAAATAAAAAAATAAACAAGTAAAAAGGTGGCGAGCAATGATGGTTAAACATATTGTGATGTGGAAAATTCAAGGTATTAATGGCCTTTCTAAAGAAGAAGTGGCGACTAACATTAAATCAGAATTAGAAGCCTTAAATGGACAAATTGAAGGATTACTAAGTTTAGAAGTTGGAATTGACTTTTTACACTCGGATTCATCGTATGATGTGGTCTTATACTCTGAATTAGAGAGTAAAGAGGCATTAGATTTTTATCAATCACATCCTCTTCATGTACAGGTTGCTACAAACACTGTAAAACCAGCTGCTACTTCACGAATTGTTGTGGATTACGAAATTTAATTTTTGAAGGCAGTGAGGATTATTTAACAAGTGAAAGAAATGACGTATCTCTTGTTATTTATCAACTTTTATAATATAATGTCGGAATAAGTAGAGAACTTGATCTGCCATATTAACTAAAGGGAGAGGCTATCTAACATGAAACACAATCACGAGGCGTACAATTTAGTCTTTGGTATTTCAATATATGATATTTTTGGTTTTACATCATCAACATATCGTTCACATGATTCAAACCCAGGACGTGTGAAAGTTTCTTTTGGTGGTGTTTGTCGTAACATTGCTGAGAATATGGCACGTGTAGGTGGAAATACAAAGTTCATTTCTATTTTAGGAAATGATGAAAAAGGGAAGAGTATTCTTGAACATGCAAAATCAATGAATTTTGATATGTCTGATTCATTAGTGGTAGAAGGAGCATCAACTCCAACTTATGTTGCTATTTTAGATGAAAATGGTGAGATGGTGTCAGCTATTGTGGATATCAATATTGATCACCATATGGATGCAGCATTTATTGACTCAAAGGCATCAGTTATTGAAAGCGCAGAATATATGTTTTTTGGAGCAGATAATCCTGAATGTATTGAGTATATTGTTAAAAAATATGCTGGAAAAACAAAGTTCGTTTTAGATCCTGTTTCAGCGGCCAAAGCAAAAAATATTAAACATTTACTACCTTATTTTCATACGGTAAAACCAAATCGTCACGAAGCAGAAGTGTTATGTGACTGTGAAATTAAAACGATAGAAGATGTTCGTCGTGCTGGCGCATATTTTATGGAAGTCGGAGTTGAAAATGTCTTTATCAGTTTAGATGCAGATGGTGTTTACTATTGTAATCAATCTGAAGAGGGGATTATCAAACCGATGGATGTAAAAGTGGTGAACGTAACAGGTGCTGGGGATGCTTTTATCGCGGGTATTGGTTATGCTTATTTAAATCATATGCCGATTGCAGAAGCTGTCCAATTTGCACAAACAATGTCGATTGTGACGATTTCTCATGAGGAAACAATTCATCCTCATTTATGCCATAATTATGTAAAACAACAGATGAATGAATTAACGTGGGACATGATTAAATTTTAACGAAAAGTGCTATCTCTAAGGATTGAGGTAGCACTTTTTTTATATAGAAGTAAGTAAGTCGTATCAAAATTGAAAATTGAAAAAAATAGGGAGAAAAAAAGACATATTAAAGATCTAACGTTGAACTTGTACTGATACTTGTAGAATGTTGAGGAGATGATTTTTGATAGAAGATTTGAAGTGAGGGATAAAGTAGCTAAAAAGACATAATATGTCGAAAATTGAGATACCGGTTACATAAAGGTTCACCCTTGTTTTCAAAAATGAAAACGATATAATTATTTATGTCAAGATATCGAAAGTTATAATTTGACACGTATTTTTTAATAAAGCCATGAATGACACCGAGAAGGATAACATAGAGGAGGCGTTATTGTCGTGAATAAAGTATGGTGGAAAGAGGCAGTAGCCTATCAAATCTATCCAAGAAGTTTTATGGATTCAAATGGAGATGGGATTGGAGATTTAAAAGGAATCATTCAAAAGCTAGATTACTTAAAAGATTTAGGAATTGATGTATTATGGATTTCTCCGTTTTATAAATCACCGAATGATGATTGTGGTTATGATATTAGTGACTACTGTGATATCATGGATGAATTTGGAACAATGGCCGACTTCGACTTATTATTAAGTGAAGTACATAAACGTGGGATGAAATTGATTGCTGATTTAGTGATTAATCATACGAGTGATGAGCATCCATGGTTTATAGAATCACGTTCTTCATTAGATAATCCAAAACGTGATTGGTATATTTGGCGTGATGGAAAAGACGGTGCTGAGCCAAATAACTGGGAAAGTATTTTTAGTGGGTCAGCATGGGAATACGATGATGAAACAAAACAGTATTATATGCACTTATTTTCAAAGAAACAGCCTGACTTAAACTGGGAAAATGAAGAAGTCCGCCAAGCTTTATATGATATGGTTAATTGGTGGTTAGATAAAGGGATTGATGGATTTAGAGTAGATGCCATTAGTCACATTAAAAAAGAAGAAGGATTAAGTGATCTTCCTAATCCAACAGGGTTAAAATATGTTTCTTCTTTTGAAAAGCATATGAATGTTGAAGGGATTCATCCATTACTTGAAGATTTAAAGAAAAATACATTTGATAAGTATGACATCATGACAGTCGGAGAGGCGAATGGTGTTAAAATTGAAGATGCTGAGCTTTGGGTTGGAGAGCAAGAAGGTAAATTTAATATGGTTTTCCAATTTGAACATTTAGGTTTATGGAAAGATAATGGAGAATCTGGAAAAGATATTATTGGCTTAAAACAAATTTTATCAAAGTGGCAAAAAGGTTTATATAATAAGGGGTGGAATGCTCTTTATATTGAAAATCACGATTTGGCACGTATTGTCTCAACGCTTGGTGATGATGAGTTGTATTGGAAAGAAAGTGCAACGTCACTAGCTGTTATGTATTTCTTAATGCAAGGGACACCGTTTATTTATCAAGGACAAGAAATTGGAATGACGAATGTTCATTTTAAAACGGTTGAGGAATACCAAGATGTTCAAAGTACAGGTCTCTATTATTCTAAATTAGAACAGGGAATGGCACATGAAGATATTATGGAAATTATTTGGGCAACGGCACGTGGAAATTCACGTACACCGATGCAATGGGATGAGACTGTAAATGGTGGATTCTCAAGTGGAACACCGTGGTTAGCTGTTAATCCAAATTACAAAGAGATTAACGTGGCTCAACAATTAGCAGATGAAGGGTCAATCTTAAATTTCTATAAAAAAATGATTCAACTTAAAAAATCACATGATGTGTTTACTTATGGGGAATATGATTTGACTCTAGACAATCACCCGGCAATTTATGCTTATACAAGAACGCTAGATCATGAGCAAGTTTTAATTTTATCAAATTTAACAGGTCAAGAAGTGGCGTTTGAATTAGAAAAGATGAACTTAGTATTCGATCAGTTAATGTTATCAAATTATAAAGTTGAAGAACATGAACCGATGATGAAGGGGACATTAAAACCATATGAGGCACGTGTTTACCGTATTAAGGATAAACAGTAGAGGATAATTAGGAGGAAAAAGTATGAAAAAACCAGGATTTATGTCATTTGATTTCTGGCAAAAATTTGGGAAAGCATTGATGGTTGTTGTGGCAGTTATGCCTGCAGCAGGAATCATGATTTCAATTGCAAAATTAATTGCAATGTCAGGTGGAGATATTAACTTTATCGCGACGATTGCACGAGTAATGGAAGATATCGGATGGGCGATTATCGGAAATCTTCACATCTTATTTGCCGTTGCAATCGGAGGATCTTGGGCAAAAGAACGTGCAGGAGGAGCTTTCTCGGCATTAATTGCGTTTATTTTAATTAATCGTATTACAGGAGCTATTTTTGGAATATCATCTGATATGTTAGCAGATCCAACGATGACGGTTCAATCATTATTTGGAGCTGAGATGGTTGTTTCAGATTATTTTACTTCTGTGCTTGGAGCACCAGCTCTAAACATGGGAGTGTTCGTAGGAATTATTTCAGGATTCTTAGGTGCTTCTTTATTTAATAAATATTATAACTTTAATAAATTACCACAGGCCTTAGCATTTTTTAATGGTAAGCGATTTGTTCCATTCGTTGTTATTTTAGGTTCAACGATTACAGCACTTATCTTATCGATTGTTTGGCCATTTGCTCAAGGAGCTTTAAATTCATTTGGACAATGGATTGCGACGTCTCAAGATACAGCCCCAATTATTGCCCCATTTATTTATGGAGCAGGAGAGCGCTTATTATTGCCATTTGGTTTACATCATATGTTAACGATTCCAATGAACTACACAGAATTAGGTGGAGTTTATGAAGTTTTAACAGGTCCAAATGCTGGATCAATTGTTGCGGGACAAGAATCATTATGGTTAGCATGGGTAACAGATTTAAATAATTTAAATGCAGCCGGAGATAGCGTTGCTTATAATCAATTATTAGAGTCGGTGACGCCAGCTCGCTTCAAAGCAGGACAAGTGATCTTATCAACAGCTTCATTAATGGGAGCTGCCCTAGCGATGTATCGTAATGTTGACACTGATAAAAAAGCAGCTTATCGCTCAATGTTCTTATCGGCAGCTTTAGCAACCTTCTTAACAGGAGTTTCAGAACCATTAGAATTTATGTTCATGTTTATCTCACCTGTGTTATACTTAATTTATGCGGTTTTAGCTGGATTAGCGTTTGCTTTATCTGATTTGATTAACTTACGTATTCATGCTTTCGGATTTATTGAGTTCTTAACGCGTATTCCAATGATGGTCAATGCAGGATTAACGATGGATATCATCAACTTTATCTTAGCTTGTTTAGCATTCTTTGGATTAAACTTTGGTATTTTCAATTTTGCCATTAAAAAATTCAACATTGCAACACCAGGACGTTTAGGAAACTATAATGATGATGATGAGACATCTCAGGCAAGTGTTACGACAGCGGCTGGTAGCTCACAAGCTAATGAAATTATTAACTTATTAGGTGGGGCTGAAAATATTGTAGATGTTGATGCTTGTATGACGCGTTTACGTGTAACTGTTAAAGATCCAGATCATGTTTCAGAACAAGCAGGATGGAAAGCCTCTGGAGCACTTGGGTTAATCATTAAAGATAATGGAATTCAGGCCATTTATGGACCGAAAGCTGACGTGTTAAAATCAGAAATTCAAGATATTTTAGGTCTATAGGAGAATAGCACGATGAAATTACTAACTTTAAACTGTCATGCTTGGCAAGAAGAAAATCAAGTTGAAAAAATTAAATATTTAGCACAAGTCATCAAAGAGAAACAATATGATGTGATTGCTTTACAAGAAGTGAGTCAATTAATCAATCCAAACGATGAAAATAAAGTGAAGGCAGATAACTATGCTGTGGTTTTATTGAGTGAATTAATGAAACTCGGAATAACGGATTATCAATTTATCTGGGACTTTTCACACATTGGATTTGATGTATATGAAGAAGGATTAGCTATTTTAACACGTTATCACATTGAAAGAGCTCATTCATTCGTTGTCACACAAGCAAATGATGTGACAAATTATCGAACTCGTCGTATTGTTGCCATTGATTTTATATCTAATAATCAACCTGTGAGTGTATATTCTTGTCATTTAGGATGGTTCCATGATACAGAGGAACCATTTACTGGACAAGTCGATGAGTTAGTTTCTAGATTAAACAAAGAACGTTTAAATATTGTAGTCGGTGACTTTAATAATGATGCCAATTTATCTGGTGAAGGATATGATTATTTATTGAGTAAAGGCTTACTTGATACCTATCATCTTGCCTTAAAAAAAGATGAAGGAACAACCGTTGCAGGGAAAATTGATGGTTGGGAAGAGAATAAAAAAGGGTTACGTATAGACTTAGTCTTAAGTGATAAGCCTGTGAATGTTTTATCTTCTCATGTTATTTTTAACGGAAGTCATAAAGATATCGTATCGGATCATTTTGGTGTTGAAGTTGAATTAAATATTTAAAAAGCGAAGCTTAGGCTTCGCTTTTTTTATTTTTTAGAGAAAATTGAAACATTTAAGATGGTTTTAAGGTTTTTATTTTATAATCAATCTTGTTAAAAACATCACAGATGAAGGAGGGGATAAAATGGCCATTACATCATTTAAACGATACGAAAAAAAGTTTATGTTAACTCAAGAGCAATTTAATCACTTGATGCCTAAATTAAAAGAATATATGAATGAAGATGAGCATAGTCAAGATGGTGGAACGTATCATATTTATAATATTTATTATGATAATGAAACACATGATGTGATCAGACATTCGATTTCAAAACCTTATTATAAAGAAAAATTAAGATTAAGAAGCTATCATGTGGTTCATCAACAAGAGGAAACTGTTTTTTTAGAATTAAAGAAAAAGATTGATGGTGTCGTAAATAAACGGCGAGTGGTTTTAAGTTTAGCTGAGAGTCAAGCTTTTTTAGAGCACGGAATCCGGCCTATGACGAAAAATTACATGGGAGAACAAGTATTAAACGAAATTGAATACTATCTCAAACAAAATCCTGTTCAACCAAAAGTTTATATTGCTTATGAACGATTTGCGTTATTTGGGAAGGATGATCGTTCCATCCGTATTACATTTGACTTTAATATTGTTTCAAGGCGTCATGATTTAAGTTTGCAAAAAGATAATTACGAAGAGAAACTACTAAAAGAGGGGATGTACTTGATGGAAGTTAAAATCTCAGATGCCATTCCGATTTGGTTGACACAAATTTTATCCGAATTATCAATTTATAACTCAAGTTTTTCAAAATATGGAAACGAATATCAAAAATATATAAAAGAAATAAATAATAGAAAAGGAAGTGTTCAAGTATGTTACAATCCATCTTATCGACAACAGGAGAATCCTTTACCCTTGTTAACGCCTTAATTATTATGTTAGCTTCAATTGTTTTAGGACTAGTTATCAGTTCAGTCTATTTATTTACACACCGAAAAGAAACCACACAACAAAGTTTTGTTATTACGCTTGTCATGTTACCAATTGTTATTTCTGTTATCATTTTACTGATTGGCAACAACGTTGCAAGAGCATTTAGTTTGGCTGGAGCCTTTTCTATTATTCGCTTTAGAAGTGCTCCAGGAGATGCGAAAGACATGTCTTATATCTTCTTTACCCTTGCAGTAGGATTAGCGTGTGGGATGGGGTATATTGGTTATGCGGCCCTCATTACAGTTGTGTTGTGTTTGTTAATGATGCTGTTATCTGTCTTCCAGTTTGGAAGATCTAAAACGACTCAATTGCAATTAAAAATAACGGTTCCTGAGCATTTAAACTATCAAGATTTATTTGATGAGGTATTAGAGAATTACACGACATCATATCGCTTAGAACGCGTCAGAACGCGTGAATTTGGAGCCTTATTTGAAGTGAGTTATCGAATTCAATTAAAGGATGTAAGTAAGCAAAAAGAATTTTTAGATTTAATTCGTTGTCGTAATGGTAACTTGAATGTTTCTTTAATTCTTTGTGATTTTGGAACGGATAGCTATTAAAAAAAGGTGAGGGAGATAATCTCCTTCACCTTTTTTAGTTAGTTGATGGGTCGAATAGATAGACGTTTAAATTTTGACGTCGATTATCCAGTGGATTTTTATTTAAGTGAGCGACACGATATCCTTTTTGACAATCTGTTAAGAATGAGTCTAAATAGATTCGTCCTGCTGGCGTATGAGCAATGGCATAGGGTTGACCATTTGAACGCTTTTGACAAATCCACGTATAATCAGATGTAATCACACGATCAAAGTCTTCGGCCGAAATTAAAGCTTTAGCTTCTACATTTCCATAACGATCTTTTAAAAACACCGCGATTACATCATTTTCTAATATTTCGTATTCATTAGGTTGAAATCGGTTGTAAATTTCTAAATTCGTTTTACGGTTATCTAAGACATCACCATTTAAATGACGAATAGGAGCATTTGGGCTTGTTCCTAAAATAACAGATTGTAACGAATATTTTTTATACTTTAATTTTCCTTTGACCATTTCTTCTGTTACAGCTTGAGACAAATATTGATTGAAATCTTTATTCCACTCCGCAAACCAGTTTCCAAAGTGTTTAACTTTGTCTAAATCTTCTAAATCAAATAGGGCAGTTAATTCCTTTCCTTTTTTATTTAGAATAGTCATTTTGATAACTTCATTTTCAATATTGAATTGATTAGGAACTGTCTTGTAATCTTGAAACATAATTTTTCACCTTATTCTAGTTAGTCTTTTTGAATTATAACAAAAGATTGCAAAGAATACTACTAAATTTCAAAAGAAAAAAGGAGTGAGTAATCTCAGCTCCTTTTTTTATATCATTATTTTGCTAATGCTTCTTCGATTTCTGGAAGGTAAGAACCAACTTTGATTGATACTCCAGTTACAGCATCAGTGTGTCCATCTTCATCAGATAATGTTACTTTTGATAAATCGAAGTTATTAGCAACGATGAATTCTTGTAATAAATCCATTTGCTCATGGAATTGTAATTCTCCACCCATTACATAAGTTCCAGCTTCAGAAGCTTCACGTTTAGAAGATCCATCTGCTTGGATTACATCAACAGTTAAGTCAACAGGATTTCCGTTTTCGAAAGTTACTGCTACTACATCTGATCCTTCTTCACCTTTGAATTCAACAGTTTTTACACCTGTAAATTCATTGTTTTCAATGCTCGTCATTAATTCTTGAACTAATTCTAAGTAACGACCAGCTTTGAATGATACACCTGTAATAGAATCAGTGTGTCCATCTTCATCAGTTAAGTTGATTGCAGTTACATCAAAGTTATTTTCAGCTAAGAATGCTTCTACAGCATCGATTTGCTCATGCCATTGTAAAGCTCCTTCTTCTTGGCTCATTACATATTCACCAGAAGCAGCTAATTCGCTTTTTAATGTTCCATCTTCTAAAATAACATCGATGTTTACTGAAGTTGGTTGTCCATTTTCATAAGTCATTGATACTGTTACAACATCAGTTTTTTCTCCAGTTGTATCGTATAAAGCTTCTAACGTATACGTCTCAACTTTTTGAGCTTCTACTTCTGCCTCTTCAGTTGTTTCTTCAACTGCTGGAGTTTCAGTTGTTGTTTCTTCAACTGCTGGAGTTTCTGGAATTGTTTGTACTGGTGCTTCATTTGAACAAGCTCCTAAGAATAATACTGCTGATGCTAATGCGATTAAAAGTTTACCTTTTAACATGTCTTTTACCCCCTATAGGTTATGTTTCTGAAATACAAGGTATATTCTAGCAATATATAAAAAATTACACAAGTCTTTTTTTTGTGTTTTTTTTGAACAATGTGAGTCGAAATTATTTTTTTTATGAATATTATATCCATTTTATAGTAAAAAAACTAAAAATTATTAAATAAATATGGTATTTATTGTATTATAATCGTTTTTCTTTGTTAATAATTTAGAAATATCATGTAAAACGTAAATCAGTCATAAAGTGAGTACGAAAAAATCTGACTCATCAGAGGTAGATTTTATGAATTAATAAAAAGTATCCTTATTATATGTGTTAACTAAAAATAAAGAGCTATAAGTAAAGGTAGGTGGGGGGGGATTTACTAAAAGAATTGAAATTCAAATGGATTGCATTTTTTGACAAATATAATAATATATCATGATATGATAGGTGTATAAAACGTTATCATAAGGGGGATTGTCATGAGAAATTATTATCTTGTCTTAGAGTTGTTACCGGTTTGTGGGTTTATCTACGCACATTATTGTGAGAAACATCATTCTAATTATCCAAATACATCGAAGGGGTATCCAAACAAGCGGATTAAAAAGAGCAGACAAGGGTGGGAAGTTGGAAATCAAATAATGGCACAAGCAATTAAATCAGTCACCACCATCATGATTTTATTAAATGTCATCTTCTTTTTTATGAATGTCTTAAATTATGGTTTTGCAACTCTATTAAATCTGTTAATGATTGGAATTGGAATTTATACAGGAGAAAAACAATTACGTGTTTGTATCAATGAAAAAGGAATCGTGATGGCGACACCAAAAGTGAAAGTTAAACGATATTTACTGCCTAAATTGACAAGAAAATGATGAAAACTGTAATCGTTTACAGATAAGCAATTGCTTATTAAAAAGTAATTATATGGTAAAATAGCAACGTAGAAACGATTCAATTAAGAGGGGAATGACGTTTGTGACAAAATTAGATCGTAAATGGTGGAAGGAAGCCGTTGGATATCAAATCTACCCAAAAAGTTTTTGTGATTCAAATGGGGACGGAATTGGAGATATTAATGGAATCACAAGTAAGTTAGATTATTTAAATGAACTTGGAGTTAATTTACTTTGGCTTTGTCCAATTTATAAATCACCAATGGATGATAATGGATATGATGTTTCAGATTACTATGATATTGCAAAAGAATTTGGAACAATGGAAGATTTTAAAACATTATTGTCTGAAGCTAAAAAACGTGAGATAAAAATCGTGATGGACTTAGTGCTTAACCATACAAGTGATGAGCACCCTTGGTTTATTGAAGCAAGACAATCAACAGATAATCCTTATCGCGATTATTATATTTGGCAAAAAGGAAAGATAAATGAAGCGGGAGAAGAGATTGAGCCGACAAATTGGGCTTCATTTTTCACTCCATCATGTTGGGAAAAAGATGAACAAACAGGCGAATATTTTATGCATATTTTCTCTAAGAAAATGCCGGATTTAAATTGGGCGAATGAAAATATGCGAAAAAAACTGTTTGAAATGGTGAAATGGTGGTTAGATCTTGGGATTGACGGATTCCGTGTCGATGCTGTTGCCCACATTGACCGCGATTTTACGTTTACTGATTCAACCCTTAAAGGAAATGGAAAGTATGTTGAAGATTGGTCTAAATTTTCAAATCTTCCAAAAGTTCATGATTATTTAAAAGAATTAAACCGTGAGGTCTTATCTAAATATGATATTTTTACGGTAGGAGAAGTTGGCGGAGGGGCCGATGTCCTAGAAGCGTTAAAATATGCAGGTGAAGATTCAAATGAATTAAACATGGTATTCACGTTTGATCATTGTTGGTTGAATAGTGGGTTTGATTCTTTAGATGAAAAGTGGAATGGGAATACGGACTTAGTTGAATTGAAAAAAGTCTTTAAAAAATGGCAAACCGGTCTTTATTCAAAAGCATGGAATCCATTATATTGGCTAAACCATGATCATCCACGTGTCATGTCACAATATGGAGATCCGACTCATTATCATAAAGAATCAGGTAAAATGTTAGCGACCTCTTTATTGATGATGTGGGGAACACCATTTTTATACAATGGTGAAGAAATTGGGATGACTAATGCCAACTATACTAACTTTGAAGACTATCGTGATGTCTCAACGATTGAAAAAATTAACCGTTTGTTGCAAGACGGTTATCCAGAAGATCTCATTCGTCGATATATTGGGGTTACTTCACGCGATAATGCTAGAACACCAATGCAATGGAATTCAAGCGAAAATGCTGGGTTTACAAGTGGAGAACCTTGGATTAAAGTCAACTCAAATTATGCTACAATAAATGTTGAGGCACAATTAAACGATGAGGATTCTATTTTTAATCACTATAAAAAATTGATTCATTTGCGCCGACATAGTGAGTATAAAGATGTCATTGTTTATGGAGATTATGAACTTTTAAGTGAAAATCATCCAAATGTTTATGCCTATACACGAACACTAGATCATCAAAAATTATTAATTGTCTCAAATTTTTTTGCAAAACCAGCAATCGCTTGTTTAAAGCAATTAAGGGCAAAACAAATCATCTTATCTAACTATGAAGATTCATCTCTTTCATTAGATTGCTTAATGTTAAGACCCTTTGAATCAATTGTGTTTGAATTAGAGTAATCAAAGTGCTACTTACTTTATCTTTTCTTAAGATCAAGTAAGTAGCTTTTTTCAATGCATAAGATATCCTAATCACGCATCAAACAAGATTAAAGCTCTCATTACTATTCAATCTTACTGAATCAAAAAGTTGAGAAGTGATCAGCCAATCATTGGCAGGGAATACGATAGAAAACGGGACTTAGAGGACTGTGTATTTATTTTTTTAAATATGTGATAATTGTATAAAAAACGAAAACACTTTCAATTAACTCGAAATTTAAGCGAATTTTTGTTAGAATAATAGAGAGGTTTGGTAAAAAGGGGAAATGGAAAATGGCTGAAAAAAAAGTAGACTTAAAAACAATGACGCGAAAAGAAAAAAAAGATTATATTTGGTATTACTATAAAAGCCACATGATGATGGGGTTATTTGCAGTGGTATTAGTCGGAAGTTTAATTTACGATGTCATGACAAAAGATAAAATTATTTTTTCACTGACTTTGTTTGGAGAAGCAGAGTCGGGCGTGCAAATCGAAGAAATTCAACAAGATTTAACACAATTAGTGGCGCCAGAAGCAACAAAGAAAGAAAAAGTATTGGTTCAATTTTATGGGTTGAATGAAGTGGAGACATCATTTGATGAGATGACCGATTTATATCAACAAAAGATGATCTCACAAATCGCAGCTCAAGAATTAGATTTAGTCATTATGGGGGAGAGTGATTTTGGCTTTTATGCAGAGGAGAAGATGTTTGAAGCTTTAAATGAAATATCAGGGATTGATTGGAATTTAGTTGAGGAAACACAACTAATCAAAGATGAACAAACTGATTTAGTTTATGGTATTAAAATGGCTGGAAGCCAACTTTTAAATCGTATTAATTATGACACGAATGGAAAAGTATTGGCTTTAATTAATAATTCACTCAATAAGGAAATGGCGGTGGATGTCATTAATCAATTATTGTCTGAATAAGAAAGAGAAGGAAGAGAATGGATTGGCTACAACTCCTTTTATTTGGATTCATCTTATTGTATTTATTAATGAAAGTAATTCAAACTAAGTCACTCAAAACAACAATGATTTTAATCACGGGTGTTTTGGTGATAGGTTGTAAGTTATTTTTACAGCAACTCGATTCGATGCTCTTGCGCCAACTGTTGGCAAGTTTAACATTCATTTTATGTTTAATTAGTGGGTGGCTGATTATAAAAAGACCTCAATGACTGGATGGGATTGAGGTGTTTTTATACGACAAGGACAAAACAACGTGCTCGTTTTTTTGAATTTCATAATTTATAGTAGGATTAAAAAATCCGAGGCCCAAAAGAAAGGTCGTATCGTCCATAATGAAGCAATGGTTAGAGTTTTTAAAGTTAAGAATTCATAATTACGGTTTTTGGATTTCTATCTTTTCATTAGTTGTTCTTGTTTTACAAACATTCGAGATTCCGATATTCCCTCATTATGATTTGATTGTCAACATTATTTTATTGCTCCTATTAGTCTTCGGGATTATCAATAATCCAACCACGACTAATAAATGGTTTGGAGATGATAAAAAAGAACATGAAATGCTAAATCAAATAGAGGATACTTCAAAAGAACTTAAAAATGAGGATCAAGAAAAGGATGATAGCTTTTAGTCTTTAAACTTTAGGCGAAAGCATATATGTTTCCATCATTTGTGAATAAGATACAGTAGAGCAGAGATTGTAGTAAAAGTTAAAGTAGGATAAGAACTTGTGATTTGATATCTCTAATTCGAGGTGAGGGAAAATGCTTAATCGAGGTAAAGATGGTTGGAATAAAGGCATGCTTCAAAAAGAAACAAAAACATCCTCTAGTGTCAGAAATACAAAAAAAACGCCTCTTCAACAGTTTGATGTTGCGGCTTTCTTTGAAGAAAATCTTTATGACATCATTGATTTAGAAGAAAATCGTTCCGGTGTTAAAGAATTCGAAGATGCTGTAAAGAAAGAAGAGTAAAATGAGTGAACTTCCACGGTTAGTCAATAGTAAAGATATTTCAAGAGGAAAAATCTTTTATGTTGCATTGCCTTATACACAAGGAAGACCATTTAGATTCATCGAAAAAGATGAACAACATTCAAAAATGTATCGAATTATCGAGAAAGAGGATGGCTTTCAAGGGAAATCTGAACCCCAAACAGGGAAACGACGATCAGAAAGCCTTGAAATTGTAACAGGAATCAAGTTAAGACCATGTATTGTGATTCAAAAAGATCAGTACAATCATAATGAAAAATACCCATTTGTTGTCATATTACCCATTGCGACACTCTCTGAAGATCATAAAAAAAACCTATCTTTAAACGATTAATTGAACGTAATGATTTAGATCAATTTTATTATTTAGGAAATGATTGTTACATTACGGTTAATGATCCAAAAAGAGTTTATAAAAATACGCTCTTTTATGTAGAAGGTCATCTCAAAATTGATGAAAAAGAAATTGACATGGATGAGTTAATGATGCGCTTTGCAGAGTGTTTTGATGTGAAAAAGATTAGATAACATAGGGAAGAATGAGGAAAAGTAGAGGGTGAAAGCCTTCTACTTTTTGTATCTAGGGGTTCAAATCAAGTTTGCATAATTGAAAACTTTGACTTTTCCCTACTAGAGATGGTGACTTTTTTAAGAGTAGGGGAGTATTCGGACGATTTTACTCCCCCTTTGGTGAGATGCTTCCTTTAGAGGATTCATCCTAAAAAGTTTTATGAATTGAGACTGATTCAAGGACTGTAGATGTTCTGATGTTTTGCGTTCAAAGCAATTGTCAACTTCTAGGCAAACCTATGATGATTTCTATTTAGACGGATTAAAATAATCATAAAATTAATTTAATCACAGAGAAATCTCATGCACTTCTTCGATTTTCAGGTATAATAAAGTTATTTTAAGAAATAGGAGTTGAGTAACGTGTCAAAAGTGAAAACAAATGCAATCCGTTTACTTGATCAAAAAAAGATTTCGTATGAATTGTTAACTTATGAGGTCGATGATCAACTCGATGGAATAACGGTAGCGACTAAAATTAACTATCCAGTAGAAGTTGTTTATAAAACGTTGGTGACGAGAGGGAATAGTAAAAATATTTATGTTTTTGTGATTCCTGTAGCCACTGAACTGGATTTAAAAAAAGCGGCAAAAGTTGTGGCGGAAAAAAAACTTGAGATGATAGCAGTCAGTGAAATTAACGGATTAACGGGCTATATTCGAGGGGGATGTTCACCGGTAGGGATGAAAAAAGTTTACCCGACTGTGATTGATGTCACTGCACAACAGTTAGACTATTTTATTGTGAGTGGTGGGAAAATTGGATTACAAATGAAATTAAATCCAAAAGACTTAGAAAAAGTGATTACGCTTCGTTTTGAAAAGGTCACGATAGAGAAGGGAGACATCATGTGTTAATTTTATTAATTATTCTTAATCTCATCAGCTTTACATTAATGTATGTCGATAAACAAAAAGCAATCAAAGGAGAGTGGCGAATCAGCGAGAAAACTTTATTCTTGAGTGCCGCTTGCTTTGGGGCTTATGGAATGTGGTTAGGCATGAATCAATTTCACCATAAGACCAAACATGTAAATTTCAGAGTATTTATTCCACTATTAATGATCATTGAAAGTGTCATCTTGTTTGTACTGTATACGAAAGGGTGGTTTTAAAAAAGTTTTTGATGAAAATTTACTTTCATTTTTTAAAAAGTAGAAGGACATAATTCATTTCATACATCATTAAATATAAGTACTGTATTTTTTTTAGAAGGCGTGGTCTTTCAATGTGTCTCTAAAGAAACCTATGAGATGAAACGTGTGTCGAACTCTTGTTAGAGACCCGATAAGGCTGTCTGTGTAGTCAGCAGTTGGATGTGTTTCATCAAGCAAGTGTCAAGCATTTGATAGAGAATGATCCCATCAATGATTTTAGGAAGAAATAAGTAGCAGACTAGGGCTTTTTTACCTAGTCTTTTTTTAAGCTATAGTTTAATAATGGGTGGATTTAAGAAAAAAGAAATAAATCTGTTTATTTCTTTTTTTCTTAAATTTGATGATGAACTGACTTCATTAAAGATTACATCGATTTTGTTTTGAGTTGTAAAGTCGACTTTTTTCTTTGTTTCATCATGAAAAGAGGAGTTTAAACATATGATTTAATAAATGAGAGGATAAGGAGAGAGAGGTATGTTAAAAGAGTTAAATCAAATAAAAAATCAGCGTTATGGATATGTTCGTGTTAAATTGTTGATTGATTATTGGGAACATCTCTCGCAAATTAAATCGGTTGAAGTAGGAACCATAATTTATAAGGGGCGGCAGTTAGAGTATGGTGTGCTTGCCAAAGGATGGAATCATCATGGAACTTATATTCAATTGCTGTATATTTTGAATTCCCCAAAAGATGAATACCACTTTTTAATTGGAAATGTGAAGGGTCCTGTAGAGGAGTATGAGGATTACCGATTAAAGATTGATGATGTAGTACCAATGAATGAATCTTTAATCGAGTATATTATTGATTTGAATCGATTATTATGAGGGATTTTTTTAAAATTAAACTTTAGTTTTCTATGTGTCATACCTTTAAAAATTTTTACAGAAGAACGTCATTAAAAACAGATTGATTTGAAGACTGTTATGATGGGGTTCTTTTTTTACTGTATTTTAAATAAGTATAGATGATAAAAAATCATTGATACGATTAGTTAGTATGGATAAATTTTTAATTTTAATTGTAGATCAGCATTCTTATAAAGCAGAGATCTTTTAATCTACTCAGTGAAAGTTTTAGATTAATCATCTGTTTTTCATTCTCATTTAATAAGAATCAGAACGCAGGAAATGAGTTCTGATAGCTTTTTTATGGTGGCAAAGTTTTATTTTCTCTAGATCAGAGCAGGGAGCCTCACAAGTTTTTATTCTCTTTTTAATGGGTTAACCCCTGAATGATAAGATACCGTCTGACTAAAAGTTTTATAACTGTGACTCATTCTAAACATGCAGGTTCCCTATTGTTTTGCTTGTAAAAACTATTCTCTCTCAACTGCTTGGTAAAAAGGTCTCTATTTAGAGAGAGTAGAAATGAGGTTTATTTTTGAAGGAGAATGGGATGAATTTATTTTTTTAGATGCATTGTTTTTTTGAAATAAGGAGATCACACTAACGCAAAATGAAGAGAAATTCATATTTTATATTATACGAGATTCCATAAGAGGAAGTGCTTAAACGTGAACGAAAATCACATCGATAAACGGTCAACGAATTTAAAATGTAAACCACCTTATATTGATCCCTCAAATCCTGATAGTATCCCAAAATATATTGATCGACTCCCTATTCCCAAAAAAGCAGCACGTGAAATTTGTACTGAAACATATGATGCATACCGTATCACTATGAAGGAAGCGTTTCATACCTTCCATTCCTATTTTCCTAAAACGAAAGTTTGGGGATATAATGGAAAATATCCGGGTCCAACCATCGAGGCATTTAAAGATAGAATAACTTATATACGCTGGGAAAATAAATTGCCTGAAAAACATATCCTTCCCTATGATTACATGCTTCATGGGACCATAGATACACCTGAAGTTAAAACAGTTGTTCATGTTCATGGTGCTCATGTAGAGCCTGAAAGTGATGGCCATCCGGAAGCCTGGTTTACTCAAGATTATGCGCTTAGAGGACCACACTTCACTAAGAGGGTATATCAATATACCAATCATCAACCTTCTACAATGTTGTGGTATCATGATCATGCCATGGGAAGTACGAGATTAAATGTATATGCTGGCTTGGCAGGATTATATCTGATTAGAGATGAATTAGAAGAAAGGTTAAATTTACCGAAAGGTGCGTTTGAAATTCCAATTATCATCCAAGATAAATCGTTTAATCCAGATGGATCATTGTTATATCCTGAACCATTGATTAATCCAGATCCACCTGCTCCCATTACTGGATTTTTAGGTAATACTATTGTAGTTAATGGAAAGATTTGGCCATGTTTAGAAGTAGAGCCTCGTAAATATCGTTTGAGATTTCTGAATGCATCTAATGAAAGAAATTATGATTTAAGCTTTTCTAATGATGCCTCTTTTTATCAAATAGGAACTGATGGAGGATTTATAAAAGAAACGAATGAAATCAAATCTTTTAAAATTTTCCCTGCTGAAAGAATCGATACCATTGTAGATTTTTCAGACTATAAAGGTAAAACGATTATTTTAAAAAATAACGGAGATGACGTAGATTCCAATACGGCCGTTATTATGCAATTTAAAGTTTCCTCTAAACGTTCAAAACCCGATACTAGTGAGATTCCAACGAGACTTAATCCTTATGACCATTT
Organism: Turicibacter sp. HGF1; assembly: GCF_000191865.1. NCBI lineage: Bacteria > Bacillati > Bacillota > Erysipelotrichia > Erysipelotrichales > Turicibacteraceae > Turicibacter > Turicibacter sp. HGF1. Next base: position 38,894 of record NZ_AEXQ01000029.1, on the reverse strand, counting down.
AACTGTAACAGATGCTGTTACTACTCGAACTTTAAGACTTGGAGCGAAGACTGATTCAAATGGAAATTTGATGCTTGATCCGGATGGGAGACTGATACTTGTTTTAAATAATCGAATGTGGCATGAACCAACGACTGAGATTGTTAAAAGTGACACAATAGAAGTTTGGAATATAATTAATCCAACACCAGTTACACATCCGATTCATATCCACTTAGTTCAATTTCAAATATTATCTAGAACGTCGATTGAAACAGGAGAAGAACTTCCAATTCACTCGTATGAACAAGGATTTAAAGATACGGTTGAAGTACCTTCTGGAACCATTACAAGTGTTGCGATGCATTTTACTGGATTTACGGGTGAATACGTCTGGCATTGTCATTTGTTAGAACATGAAGATCACGATATGATGAGACCTTTACGTGTTATTGAAGGGAGCTTACCCAGTAGAGAAAATCCTATAGTATAACGTAGGGGTTCACATGATTTGTCCTATTGATTCATTTAACGATGATTTACTAAAAGATAAATTCAAAACTAATGGTTTAAAGAGAATAAGAAAACAAGCAAATGATCGACTGAAGTCCGAAATGATTTCACTCATTTTTTTTCTCTACTACTATTGATGAGAAATTAGGGACTCATCACTTAGGCATATAAAGCCAATTTAAATTTTAAACCTTAAGAGATTATGATAGGACGATCTCAATGTCATTAGGATATTTTTTTATTGTGAAGTTATATAGGATTGAGTAAAATGAATGAAGGTAATTCAAAAGGTAGGGGAGTTTTTATGCATTATGTCTATATTGTAGAATGTTCTGATCAAACTTTATATACGGGGTATGCAAAAGATGTCTTTAAAAGATTACATGAACATAATCATACAAAAGCAGGCGCAAAATACACTCGAAGTCGACGTCCAGTAGAGCTAAGATATATCGAAAACTTTAATTCTCGATCTGAGGCGTGTAAAAGGGAAAGTGAAATTAAAAGGTTAAAACGTGAAGAAAAATTAGAATTAATCAAAGAGTATATGGAAAAGGAGTCAATAAATTCATATTGACAAGCGTCATCTTTTTATTTATACTATAACTAATAATCATTACTATTATAAATATTGGATAGATTTGTTTAATTCACAAATATAAGTTATAAGTATCTAAAATAGATGACAAAGTTAGGTGATAATTATGAAGTATTCAAAACAGCGAGAAATGATCTTTAATTGTATTAAAGAAAATCCTATGCATTTAACGGCAGATGCCATTTATGAAATGTTAAAAAAAGATAATCCAAATTTAAGTCTTGGAACGGTTTATCGTAATCTTTCTCAATTAGCTGAGCATAATATGATTCAAAAGGTAAGTATCGCAGGGTATCCGGATCGTTTTGATGGAACGCTACAAGATCACTTTCACTTTTTATGTTTAGAGTGTGGCGATATTCAAGATATTTTTATTGATGAATTATTTGATGTGGCAAAGGTAGTAGAAAACCAGGAAAATGTTCAAGTTCAATCATTTGATATGTCATTTAAAGGAATTTGTAGTAAATGTAAGGGACATAAAGTTAATTAAGGATAAAAAATTCGTCAGACTCGTGACGAATTTTTTGTTTTTGGATAGAAAATGATAACCAGTCATATCAAAAATGGATAAATTCAACTAAGATATGGATTTTTTTTAGCTCTTTTTATAGATTTAAATCTAACGCTTGAGTGAAGATATTTTTCAAGGTATATTGTAATTGTGAAACGTAATTTCAAATTAAAACGCGTTTAAATGGAAATCAAATGTTGATCATAATGGACGAGTAAAAGATTAGCATTTGATTCTTTTATTGCTAACTTTGTAACCGTTAACATTAGGGGAGGGGATTGAATTGAGTAGTAAGATAACCAGTATCATGCAAACACATTCAAGTGGATTTACAAAATCTGAAATCAAAATATGTCACTACATCAATTCACATCGAGAATCTGTGATGTATCTATCGATTACGGAATTAGCGGAGTTAATCGGGGTCGGAGAGGCAACCATTCTACGCTTCTGTCGTAAGATAGGTTACAAAGGGTATCAAGATTTTAAGTTAGCTATGGCAAAAGAACCTGCTTTAAATTCCATTGAAAATCACGAACTATCATATATTGATAAACTCTACGAAATGATGATTAAATCATTAGAGAATACTAAACATTTATTGGATGATCTGGAAATTAAACATGGATGTGCTCTCATCGAACAGACGAACAATGTTTATGTATATGGTGTTGGATCTTCAGGGCTTAGTGCTCGGGAAGCCAGTAGCAAATTTTTAAGGGTTGGGAAACATATCGAGGCTATTACAGACTCACATTTTCAGGCCATTAATAGTGCAACCTTAAGCCAAGAAGATGTTGTCATTGCTATTACGATAACAGGTAGTACAATCGATTTATTAGACTCTGTCAAAATTGCAAAGGAAAGGGGCTGTAAAATTATCGCAATTACAAGCTATATTAAATCTCCCATTACTAAATATGCAGATGTTGTCTTACTTACTTCAGGAAAAGAAAATCCGTTAGAAGGTGGATCGTTATCCGCGAAAATGTCACAGTTATTTATGATTGAACTATTGTGCATCGGATATATGATAAATAATGCAAAAGTCTCAGAAGAAATGAAAAACTTAACGGCAGGCGCAGTGGCAAATAAATTAAATTAGTGGGTTGATTACTTAAATTAGGTTAGTCCAGCGATAACTTATTATCGTTGTGTTTAACAATAGATACCTATAGGGGGAATAGTCATGTTAAAGAAACGATTTTTATCGATGGTAACGTTATTAGCGCTTGGGACGCTAACCGTTGCTTGTGCACCAAAACTTGAACAACCAACGACAGATACATCAAATACCTCAACCGAGAGTACAAAACCAGAAACCTCGACCGAAACACCTAAAAATGAGGTAACAACCATTACGTTTTGGAATTTTCCAAACTTTGCAACCATTGATGACACCGTAGGAAAATACGAAGAAGAAATGATTGCAGCTTTTGAAGCTAAAAATCCAGACATTAAAGTCAATTTAGAAATCATTTCATTTAATGATGGACCAGCGAAAATTAATACAGCGATTGAAACCAATACTGCACCAGATGTTGTCTATGATGCACCAGGTCGTATTATTACTTGGGGAAATAACGGTGTTTTAGCCCCATTAAATGACATGTTTACAGAGGAGTTTAAAAATGATTTAGATCCAATGCTTTTAGATGCTGTACAAGGTCAAGATGATAATTATTATATGTATCCAATTAATACATCACCTTTTATGATGGCATTTAATAAAACGATGCTTGAAGAACTTGGGTTACTTGAGTTGTTACCATTAGATAATGAAACACGTGCCTGGACGGTTGCAGAGTATGAAACATTATTATCAGCATTAAAAGATGCTGGAAAAATTCCAGCGATTTTCTATGCAAAAAGTTCAGCGGGGGATCAAGGAACTCGTGCCTTCATTTCTAATCTTTATAACTCATGGATTACAAATGATGATTTAACAGCTTACCGTATCAATGATGAAGGTGGAGTTAAAGCCTTACAGTGGACGGTAGATGCGATTAAAAACGGATATTTAGTAAATGGTAGTGCGATGACATCAAGTGATGCGATTGACGAATTCGTAGCTGGACGTGCAGCAAGCACCATTTTATTCTCACCAGGATTACTAAATAACAATAAAGAGAAAATGGATTTTGAAGTCGTATTCGTTCCTTATCCAAATGAAAGTGGAGAACCCTCACTTGAATACTTAATTGGTGGTCCTTGTGTATTTAATAGTGGAGACAGTGCACGTATCGAGGCCGCAAAACGTTTTGTTGATTTCATGGCTAATGATGAAGAATGGGGTGTTAAAAATATTAAAGCGACTGGAACATTTGCCGCTCGAAAATCAATGACAGGATTATATGACGATGCAGAGTTACAGTACAATGCCTTAATGACGTCATATTACGGGACTTACTACAATACCATTAGTGGATATGATGAAATGAGAACTTTATGGTTCCCAGCTCTTCAAGACGCAATTAACGGTGGAGATGTTCAATCTGCTCTGAATCATTTCGCAGAACAGGCGAATACCACAATAAAATAAAAAAATGACGTAGCCTAAATTTAGGCTACGTCTAATTAAATCAAGAACGAGAGTTGTTCAAAAATAATAGGGGGGAAGTCATGGCGAGTATTAGTCAAAAACCACTTATGCCATCAGTCTCACAGACTAAAAATCAAAAACGTACCCTTTCACCTAAGATGCGTGAAACAATTGTTGGGTATTTGTTTTTATTACCGGCTTTAATCTTCTTTGGAATATTTGTTTTATTTCCAATTATTCAAGGCATTTATATTAGTTTTTATGATTATACGATGAGTACCTTCAATTTTATAGGGCTTCAAAACTACATCGACCTGATGTCAGATCAAGTGTTTACTAAATCACTTTGGAATACTGTTCTCTTAGTTATTGGAACGGTACCATTTATCATTGTATTTTCAATTTTTGTTTCAAATGCTATCTATGAACGCTCAGCCTTTACAAGATCATTTTTTAGGGGAGTCTTTTACTTACCAGTGGTCACAGGGATTGTAAGTGTTACGGTTGTTTGGCAATGGATTTTTCATCCTTTACATGGGATTTTGAATTATTTATTACAAAATATGGGGGTCATTGATAGTCCAATTTCATGGCTCGGAGATGCAAGATTTGCTTTAATTTCAGTGATGGTTGTTTTATTAACAACTTCTGTTGGACAGCCAATTATCTTGTATGTGGCATCACTTGGAAATATCCCGAAAGATTATAGTGAAGCAGCGCAGATTGATGGAGCAAATAATTGGCAGATTTTTAGACATATTAAATGGCCGCTATTAATGCCAACGACCTTATATATTGTCGTGATATCAACCATTAACTCTTTCCAATGTTTCTCTTTAATTCAACTTTTAACAGCTGGAGGACCAAACTATTCAACTTCAACCGTGATGTATCTTGTTTATGAACGCTCATTTGTTTTAAATAAATATGGGTATGCTTCGGCAATGGGAGTTATTTTAGCGATCGTCATTGGGGTGTTCTCAATCATCCAATACAAGTTCTTTGGGAAAGATGTTGAATATTAAGAGATAGGAGGGGATTAATTTGTCAACGAAACAAAATACTGAAAAGAAATTAAGTAAAAAGAAGAAAATAACGGTTGGATCAGTCATGACGCTCATCATTTTAACCTTGTTAGCCATCTTTTTTATCTTTCCATTTTATTGGATTATAACAGGAGCATTTAAGTTACAAGATGTAGCTGTGGCACTTCCACCCGAATGGTTTCCAACAAATCCAACACTTGATAACTGGGTCAAATTATTTAAAAATCCAGCAGGATCATGGTTTCTTAATAGTGTCTATCTTTCATTTTTTACGATGATTTTAGTTTGTGTGACATCTACTTTAGCTGGATATGTTCTGGGGAAAAAGAATTTTTATGGTTCTAAACTCATGTTTGCTATATTCATTGGAGCGATGGCACTTCCAAAACAAGTTATCTTAATTCCACTTGTTCGTATTGTCTCAGCTTGGGGATTTGGCGATACGCTAAGTGCTGTGATTTTACCAGCAGTGGGATGGCCATTTGGGATTTTTTTAATGAAACAATTTTCTCAAACCGTCCCAAATGAGTTATTAGAATCGGCGAAAATAGATGGATGTAGTGAATGGGGAATCTTCACCAAAATTGTATTACCGCTTGTTAAACCAGGGGTGGCGGCTTTAGCTATCTTTACCTTTATTTCATCTTGGAATGATTATTTCTTACAGTTAATTTTCTTAAATTCACGCTCTAATTTATCATTACCACTTGGGGTTGCAACAATGCAACAAGAATTCTCATCAAATTATGGCGTTATTATGGCAGGTGCTGCTTTAGCATCACTTCCAATGGTTATTATCTTTGTGTTCTTTCAAAAATACTTTACACAAGGAATTACAATGGGAGCTGTTAAAGGGTAAACAAAAAAAGACGTTTTGGAATGATCCAGACGTCTTTTTTTTGTTTGCTAAAATCTGTTTATTGGTTTTCAAATGTTCTTAATCATCTACCATGTCTGTCAGATCATTTAATGGTTTATTAAACGTTTTATGATAGAAAATAATAAAGCACGTAAAAGTTGTTAGTGCTGCAATAATATCTGCAATTGGTTCGGCTAAGAATACAGCATCTAATGGTGAAATAAAAGAAGCAGTGGTTGCAGGTAAGATGAAAATGAGGGGAACTAATAAAATCATCTTACGAAGTAAGGCTAAAACAAGTGAAATTTTAGCTTGTCCAAGTGCTAAAAACGTTTGTTGACATGCTGATTGAGCCCCAAAGATAAAGATACCTGCAAAGAAAATACGGATGCTATGAGAGGTGATTTCAACCAACTCCGGCTTATCGTTAAAAATATTAACAAAAATGTGTGGTGCTAATTCTAAAGAGACACACATCACGGTTGTATAGACTAAACAAACCGTTAATAATAACTTGAATGTTTTTTTGACACGATCAAATTGATTGGCACCGAAATTATATGAAATAATCGGTTGTGCACCAGAAGCAAGCCCCATTAAGGGTAAGAAAATGATTTGATTGATACTACTAATAATGGTCATCGCACTGACTGCTAAATCGCCACCAAATCGTGATAGTTGATTATTTAAAGAAATTAAGACAAGACTTTCTGTTGCCTGCATAATAAATGGCGAAACACCGAGCGCTAAAATAGGGAGAATCACGTTCAATTCAGGTTTAAGGTAACGTTTTTGAATCTTTAAAATACTTTGCTTACCAAAAAGGAATTTTAAAACCCAAATAGCAGAAACAAATTGTGACGTAATGGTTGCAATCGCAGCCCCTTTAACGCCTAAGTTAAGACCGAAAATAAAGATAGGGTCTAGTACGATATTAAAAATAGCCCCGACTAAGACCGTTAGCATACCAATTTTAGCAAATCCTTGAGTATTAATAAATGGATTCATTCCAAGCGCGATTTGAACGAAAATGGTTCCTAGTAAATAAATGGTTAAATAATCATTCGCGTATCCTAATGTTTGAGGACTGGCCCCAAAAGCAAGAAGAATGGGTTCTTTAAAAATTAATAAAAGTGTCATTAATAAGACCGAAATAATCATTAGCGTCGATAAACTATTACTTATGATTTTCTCTGCGCCATCATGATCTTGTTTCCCCATTTTAATGGCCGCTAGTGGGGCACCTCCCATCCCGATGAGTGCACTAGTGGCAGAGATTAACATGATAATTGGAAATGCTACACCAACACCAGCCATTGCTAAATCTCCATCTTGAATACGTCCGATAAAAATTCGATCGACGATGTTATATAAAACATTAACTAATTGTGCTATGATAGCAGGTGTTGCAAGCTTTAATAATAATCGACCAATAGGATCTTTTCCTAAATCAGTAGATTGAGTTGACATCAAATCCCTCCAATAGTAGTTCTATTTTTATCCTCAACATATAATGATACTATACTTTAAATGGAGTGGGAACCTTAATTTTGTCGAAATATTTAAAATTTGAATAGGACTAAAATTAATGATTGATTAATAAATCATAGATGACATAGAATAAATTATAGGTAAAATCAGAAAAAATGAAAAAGGAGTTTAGCAATGAGTGGAAAGAAAAGATGGATGATTGGATTAGGTGGCGTATTTACACTTCTTGGAGGCTATACGATTTACAAATTTAGTCAACCTCCCAAAAATAGACCTAAGGACTATCAACGACAAGATAAAAATCGTCAATTAGTAGCATGTCTTGGAGACAGTAATACCCAAGGAACGATGGCGTATAATTTTGTTAATGAATTAGCAACCTCTATGGGGGAAGAAGGATATGACTTTATTAATGCAGGGGTAAATGGAGATTTAGTTTATAATGTTTTAAATCGATTAGATGAGGTTATCATCTGTGATCCTGACTATATCATTATATTAATCGGGACCAATGATATTTTAGCTCAGTTAAATAAACCTAATGAAATCAAATTTGAACTAAAAAAACATTTGCCTATGAAACCAAATGAAGCCTGGTTTATTTCTAATTTAACGGCGGTGATTTCTAAGCTTAAAGCCAATACTCGTGCTAAAATAGCCATCTTATCACTACCATTAATAAGTGAAGATACAGATTCGTTTGCATTTAAACAAGCGATAGAGTATAGTCAACAAATTCAAAAAATTGCTCAATTAGAGCAGATTACTTACCTTCCTTTGAATGAATGGCAATTAAAGTTTTTAGAAGAGAATCGTGAGTCGAAGCGTAAAAAGGTTAAAACATCCCCCTTTGCGTTTTTTATGCCTTCTTTTAAACATTATGTATTAAGAAAATCTTGGGAAGAAATATCACAGGAAGCGGGACTTATTTTAACAGTCGATACGGTTCATCAAAATAAAATTGCGGCTTCTATGATTGAACAATTGATTCGCTCATTCTTAGAAACAGAAGAATAGATCAAAAAGATACCCATTTTGTGGTATCTTTTTTTTATAAGAGGATATAGAAGGATTGAATCATTAAATCTTTTTATTTAAATTTTTAATAAATTTAATAAATTAGTTCTATAATCGAATTTCATTTCATAATCATTAATGAAAACAAAATGAAAGCAGGTGACGGTCATCAAACCTTTGGCGAAAGAAGCAAATCATAATCATCAACGTAACATTAATGTAAAAACAGGTTTAACAGAAGAACAAGTACTCGAACAACGAAAGCAGTATGGAACAAATGAATTTTCAAAGCCAAGCGAGCGAGGACTATTAAAAGAGTTTCTAGACATTTTTAAAGAGCCCTTAATGGTCATTTTATTTATTGCAAGTGGAATGAGCTTTTTAGTGGGAGAGTACAAAGACGGTGTTGGAATCTGCATGGCAGTTGTCCTAGGGATTCTAATTGGGAAGATTACAGAAGGTAAATCTAAAAAAGCAGCTGCAACACTTGAAAAAATGACAGATGATGTTGTGGTTAAGGTCATGAGATCTGGGAAAAAACAACAAATTCATAAATCAGAGGTTGTCCCGAACGATATCGTCTTTTTAGAAACAGGTGATTTAGTTCCGGCAGATGGAATCATTTTAGAAGCAGCTGAATTGAAACTTAGAGAGGATATGCTAACTGGGGAATCTGATCAGGTTTCAAAACAAAAAGATAGTATTGTTTATGGAGGGACCTTAGTAGGAAATGGTAATGGTCTAATGCTTGTCACCAAAATAGGTGATGAAACAGAAATGGGATCAATTGCAAAAGATTTAGATCAGACTGAACAAATGACGCCATTACAAATAAAATTAGGAATACTAGGTCAAAAAATATCATCCATATCGTCTGGTGTAGCTGGAATGTTATTTGTGTATATGATTATTCAGATTTTTAAAGATAGTCATATTCAAATTAATTTTTCTAGTTGGGATGCATTTGTCCATTCTTTACATGATATTTATATTGTATTTCCAAGTATTAAAACAGCTTTTATTGTTTGTGTGGGGTTAATTGTAGCAGCTGTTCCTGAAGGATTGCCAACGATGATCAATATCACATTAGCAATTACCATGAATCAAATGGCTAAGATTAATGTTCTCATTCGAAAAAAAGAAGCATGCGAAACAATCGGATCTGTCAGTGTGATTTGTAGCGATAAAACAGGAACATTAACTGAAAATAAAATGAAAGTTGGAAAGTTAGTCTTAGAAGGTCGTGAAGTTGACTTAGATTCAGCTAGTGAATATCCCTTACTAGTCAGAAGTTGTTTGCTAAATAGTAGTGCGGATGTTGAATTCAATGGGACGCATCATAACTATATTGGAAATCCAACAGAAGGTGCATTGATTTCAATGATTAATAATCCATCTTACTCTCGATTCCGAGAGGAAGCAAAAGTGGTGCGACAAATTCCATTTGCTTCAGTTAATAAATATATGTTAACTGCCATTGAAACTAAAGAAGGATATGAAGTTCTTTCTAAAGGAGCACCGGAAGTGATTTTAAATCAAAGTGCATATGAGTTAGTGAATGGACAAAAAAGAGTATTATCTAGTGCGCGAATCAAGGCGATTTCGGATTCAATCAAGACTTATCAATCGCAGGCTATGCGTGTCATTGCCTTTGCTTATTTGGAGACTCCATCTAAGGATCTTGTCATGAATACGGATCGTTGGAATCAAAAGTTAATTTTTTATGGATTTGTCGGAATTACAGATCCTCTACGAGCAGGTGTAAAAGAATCAATTGAAAGTGCAAGAGCTGCTCGTATTGAAACAAAGATTTTAACCGGAGATAATATCAACACGGCTGTTGCTATTGGAAATGAACTTGGAATTATCACAAAAGATAAGCGTGTTGTAGAAGCAAGTTATATTGATAGTTTAAGTGATGCCGAGCTTCGTAAAGAAATCAAAGATATTGCGATCGTTGCACGTTCAATGCCTAATACAAAGATGAGGATTGTTAGTGCTCTTCAAAAAAATGGAGAAGTCGTTGCGGTTACCGGAGATGGAATTAATGATGCACCGGCACTCACGAAAGCAGATGTAGGGATCGCAATGGGAATTGCAGGGACTGAAGTGAGTCGTAATGCGGCTGATATTATTTTAACAGATGATAGTTTTAATACGATTGTTGAAGCCATTAAGTGGGGGCGTGGAATCTATAATAACTTCCAACGGTATTTACAATTTACTCTAACGGTTAATGTGATTGCCTTTTTATTAACGATTATCAGTCAGTTGTTAGATCAACCCTTACCTTTTACAACGATTCATCTTCTTTGGGTGAATATTATTATGGATGGTCCACCAGCCTTAGCGCTTGGATTAGAGCCTATCCGTCAGACGGTCATGAGACGTAAGCCAACTTCGAAAAATGCGTCGATTATTAATCGTTTTATGGTTCAAACGATTATTGGTAATAGTATTTTTATGATTTTGGTGTTGCTTGCCCAGTTACAATTTAACTTCCTTGGTGCGGATGTGACCCATGTTACACGAGGAGCAAGTGAATCACAAACCGTTATTTTTAGTTTATTTGTAAGTTTAGTCTTATTTAATGCTCTGAATTGTCGTGAGTTTGGTCTTGTCAGTATCATTCCAAACTTCTGTAAAAATAAGACAGCCCTTAAAATTTTAGGTGCGACATTCGCTATCCAAATTTTAGTGACCCAATTAGCAAGTGGCTTCTTTAATACGGTGCCGTTAAGCTTTATGATGTGGATCAAAATTATTTTATTAGGATCAAGCGTTGTTTTATTTAGTGAGATAGTCAAATGTGTTTTACGTCTCATCAACTTAAAACGTAAGAAAAAACGTCAGGAGCAAAAAGTAATTCAGAATGTCACAGCATCTTAAAGATGTAAAAAAGAATCATTGAGTTTAGGACCCAATGATTCTTTTTTTTCATTCTTTAGTTATCGAAACGTTTCAAAAGGTTAACCGGTTTCAGAGGGTTTACTCTTCAAAAGAAAGGCTTAGTTATGATATACTTCCTTTGTAACCGCTTAAGTTGAGGTGAGGAGGAGTTAAAATGGAATTAACATATAAATTTGGACGTGGAAATTGGCGCACTATTGAAGAAGGTCAAGAACGCGAATGGTTAATGGGAAATGGGATCGGAGGATATAGTGGACAAACGATTGTCAACAGTGGTTTTCGTTCATTTCATGCCTATTTAGTCGCATCTTTAAATCCACCCGTTGAACGTTATGCAGTTTTTACACGTACCCAAGAACAAGTGATTTTAAATGGAAAAGAATACGATTTAACGGCACAAACGTACGTTAATGAAAATAAAAATGGGCAACATTATTTAAATCGTTTTACGTTTGATAGTGTTCCAACCTACTATTATCAAGTCGAAGATGTAGAGTTAAGCAAAACCATTGCGATGGAGTATGGACATAATACAGTTGCTGTTTGTTATGAAGTCAAAACAGGTGGGCAAAAAGCAACCCTAAATATTGTGCCATTATTTAATTTCCGTGGAGCAGGGGCGACATCTGAACGTCAGGAATTAAACTTTGAGATGAATTTAGCTGATCAAGTCTTAACATTGGTACCTGCAGGTTTTGAGGAAATGAGTATTAAATTCTTTGCCTCAAAGGGGACTTATATCGATCGAAAATTACGTCCAACGAGTATGGCAACGCCAAATTATTTAATTGAAGAAAATCATTACTATGAGTTTGATAATCGAAATGGAAGTCGAGGCCTCGATAATCATTATACGCCATATGATTTAGTGGTAGAGCTAGAGCCTCATACAACGACTAAGTTTTATTTGAAGTGTACGGTTGAAGAATTAGATGAACGAGATGGGTTTGAGATTGTGAAAAACTATCGTGAACGTGCGAATCAGTTAATGGATCAATCTGGATATGAGGATGCACTCGCGTTAAATTTAGTAAAAGCAGCTGACCATTTTGTGGTGAAACGTGAAAGTACAGGATTAAAAACCATTTTAGCTGGCTTCCCTTGGTTTACAGACTGGGGACGTGATACGATGATTGCATTTGAAGGGTTGACATTATGTACAAAACGTTTTGAAGAAGCACGAGAAATTTTGGAGTCATTCGTACGCTATTTAAAAGATGGTCTTGTTCCAAATGTCTTCCCGGATAAGGGAAGTGAGCCAGGATATAATACAGTCGATGCCTCTTTATGGTATATTCATGCGGTTTATCAATATTTAGCGTATACCGGGCAAGAATCAGATTACCATTTCGTTGAATCGATATTATTTGAAAAAATGAAAGAAATTATTAAAGCGTATCGCGAAGGAACAGCATTCTCAATTGGAATGGATGAGGATGGATTGATTCATGCTGGAGATGGATTAGATCAGGTGACATGGATGGATGTTCGTGTGGGAGATTTCGTTGTGACACCACGCCATGGTAAACCAGTAGAAATTAATGCACTTTGGTATAATGCCTTATGCATTATGTCTGAATTATCGTTAAAATTTGGTCAAGTGAACAATGAGTATGAAGAATTAGCAGTGCGTGTCAAAGAGTCCTTTAACGCTCGTTTTTGGAATGAAGAAACACAGTGCTTAAATGATGTAGTGGATATCGATGATGCCAAGGTCAGACCAAATCAAATTTACGCGGTTTCATTACCGTTCACGATGTTAAGTGAAGAAAAGGAATTAAAGGTGGTAGAGAAAGTTTACCAAGAATTATATGCCACATATGGCTTACGATCTTTATCATTTAAAGACCCTGAATACAAAAGACAATATATCGGAAAACTCCTAACTCGTGATTGTGCGTATCACATGGGAACAACATGGGGATTTTTAATTGGAGGATTTATTTCGGCTTATTGTAAAGTGCACCGTCATGATAAAGCAGCTATTAGGAGTGCAAAAATGATGTGTGAAGTGTTTGAGGATCATTTACATGATGGTTGTATTAACGGAATCGCTGAAATATTTGATGGTGAGTTTGCAGCAACCAGTCGAGGATGTTTTACACAGGCTTGGAGTGTTGGGGAAGTATTAAGAGCTTACACCGTTGATGTTTTACCGTATTTAGATTAAGTATAAAAAAAGGAAAGTGAACGCGGCTTAATAGGGTTCACTTTCCTTTTTTATTATTTTAAAAGGTTACTTTTTGATTAATTTTATAAACGTTGCCATCAATTTGGATATATAGTTGATAGGTTCCTGATAAACCTTCGGCATTGATGTAGTTCGTAACGGATAGTAAATCACCGTCGTTAACGTCTGAAGCATTAAATAAGTCAATGCACATAGCAGAATAGCTTGTTTTTGAGACACGAATATCATAAACTCGTTGATCGCCAAGTTTTGATAAAATCAGTTTAACTTTTTGCCCTTCTTTGAATTGCGCGTTAAAAATTAAACGATCAGATTCTTGATTAAAGGTTAAATGATAATCATTGGCTGGTAATTCTTTTGCTTTCCATAAGCCGTTAATATCGAGTTTTAGGGTTGGGGTTTGTCCAAGGGTTCCAAGACGTATTCCAGGCTCTAGATTATAGTTGAATCCTGATGAATAAAGCGACATTTTTTGCACGCGATAAAATTGGGTCGGGAAGTCAAGTGTTGTAATGACCTGATTTTTTAAAACTTCAACTGTTTTAGCTTCTAGTTTGGCTTCAGGGTTGAAATAGGCTGGTTGATTCATTGGCACTCCATTCACAGAACCCATTCCACCTGAATGAATGAGATAATGATTTTCTCCTAAATAATCAACTTCTGAAATATAAGGCGAGTAAAAACTTGAACCTAATTCTTTTCCATATTCATAAATTTGCTCGATTGTCATCTCATCTGTATTGAGTCGATAGATCACGCCACGAGAATAGTTGTCCTTGGCTTCAACATAATCGAGTGGATTTTTTGAACGATTATTTCCATTATCAAAAATAAAGAGGTCTCCGTTTGGTAACACTTTGGCAGAATGTTGTGACCACTGCCATTCAAAATTTTCACCGATTGGCGTAAAGAAATAACGTTGCATCTCTTCAGGCCAATTCGTGGAATCTCCAATAATCCAGTTTAAATCTCCTGTCTCATAGTCTATGCTGATGACAGCATCTTGATGGCGTCCAGATAAAATGATAGCATCTGTCAGATGATCATAATAAACGGAGTTGTTATGGAACCAATCGTGTTCGGTCCAATTTTCACTTTTTCCGGCGTCAGTCGGTAGAACAGAGGAAAGATCCCATTCTTTTATTACTTCACCGCTTTGACGATTGATTTCGATGACATAATCTTCAACAACAGTTTTAGAAGGGTTATTCCCAGCCACGATAAAGTTTCCGTTATCTAATTCATAAACATCATGATGATATCCGCCAGGAAAGACGTATTCATGATAAACTTTACCTAACAGGTCCATTTCCATTAATCCCGCCATATAATAAGGGGCATTTACGGTACGATTGGAACTTAAAATAAGATTTCCATTTTTTAATCGGTTAATCTCCCAGACATTAGCCGTCGTTAAGTACCAACGAACATCGCCATTTAAATCATACGCTGCTGTATAACCAGCACTAGCAGGGGTATAGAAAAATAAATCTGAAGTGGCCTGATTGGCATCATAAGTCACACTTGTAGGCAAAATAAAGTCATCTGGTAAGGGATCTGTCTGAATGTCAAGTGTAGTAGAACTTCCGTCAGATAACGTTAAAGTGACATGATTTAACGTATCAGGATAAAGCCCATAGATTGGTACTAAGTGATTGGTTGCTGCAGGGAGAGTTGTCTTAAATGTTGTGAATTCATCTTTTCCTTCAATCCTAACCTCAACAGCTTGAGATTGTGAGGTCGCAAAAGCTACAAGTGCTGTTAATGGTGAATTTTGATACGGATTAATCTTTATAAAAGGATTTTCAAACGTATAATTTCCAATTTCAATTTCTGTTTGTAAATCTTGATCGATTTGGTTTTGTTGCGTGATTAAATCAAGACTTTGTGGAACGGTTAACATCTGAGAAGAAGATTTTAGATTAATGTATAGCACACATCCAAGCAGGATAATTAAAAGGGTAGCAATGACTAGCCATATTTTTTTCATTGTGTTCTCCTTTCGGTCATTTGAACAGGTCTTGAAATGACATTTTTTTATGTAATGCTTTTATCATAAAATGACTGTAGATGAAAGTCAATAATAACCATTTATAACAGAAAATTTATACAACTTTACCATTATTATAAACACTTTAAAGGATGTTTAGTCCTATATTAACTAAAAAAGCCATCTAGAGAAGACTAGATGGCGCTTTTTTATTTTATAATATGAATAAATTGACGGTCATCAACTGTAACATGTTGATGTTTCTTAAAGTAATCGATAATAATTTCAGTCATTTCAATTTGGATTTCTTTGATAATTGGACAATCACGGAAGAATTCATAACCTCCAACACCACTTGAACGATAGTTGTTCATCACGAGTGAGAACGTATCCGTCGGGTTGACTTCTTGGCCTTTCACGATCATGTTAACGACTCGTTCACCGACAGGTTTAGTTAAATCAAATGTATACTCCACATTTGAGAAGAAATCATAGTTGTAGTGAGCCACTTTAGGTTGAAGGAAACGTTTAGATACAGATAGTTCTCCATTTGTATAATCAATATAGGAAGCGCAGACTTCTAATGCTTGCTTTAAAACTTTTCCACTAACTTCACGGACAACTAATGTATTCGGGTAGACATAAGTTGAAACAATGTCGCGAACGGTAACACTTTTGTTAAATCCTTTAACAGCGTTGGCAAAAGAAGTACAAGCTAAATCACATTCTGCCACTTCGAGTTGAATTTGGTTAATAAAGTTAGCAAGTAATGAACCATTAATCGCCATATCAAGACGATCACTTGGTTGTAATTCTACATTTAAATAACCGACCGGACAATCTAGCCACTCTTGAACACGATTTTCGAGTGGTAATAGGGTATCATACATGACTTGATCAGGATGATTTTCAAATGCATTTAATGAAGAGGTTACGCTCGTCACATGATGATCATCTGTTTGAACATGAACTTCAGCATATTTTGTTGCATTGTGTGGAGTTTGGATGATATGAGTCCCAAATAACGTTTGATTTTGTAGTGGGATATGTTGATGTCCTGTTAGTAAGACATTAAAATCTAATTCTTTACAAACTTTATAGGCTATATTTTCAGAAGATGTACTTAATTGTTCATGTGTTGATAAATCGTATTCAAATCCACCATGATAAATTCCAATTAAAACATCAACTTGAGGTTTTAACTCATCGTGAACTTGTTTAATTGAAGTAAAGGTATCACGCACTTCGAAATTTGTTAAATTATACTCTTTTTCCCAAATAGGAATAAAGTCAGTTGTAAATCCGATAATCCCAACTTTTAAACCGTTTTCCATTGTTTTTATGTCGTAACCTTGAATAGGCAGCTGATTTGTTTTATCTAGGACATTTGTACATAAACATTTCGCATTTAAATAATCGAGATATGATTTTAGATAGTCATAGCCATAATTAAATTCATGATTTCCTAGTGTAATATAATCATATCCTCCTGCATTCATCACCTCAGCAATGGGATGTTTAATTAATTTCTCACTACTTAAAAAAGTGGTAAAAGGAGAGCCTTGAATGGTATCACCACCATCAATGATTAGTGTATTTCCATCCTTTTGATAAGACGCAATAATATTTAGCATCCCCATCGGCTTGATTGTTGTATCCGTATAATCTGTTGGATAAACATATCCATGTAAATCGGAAGTAAAATAGATTTTTAATTCTTTCATTATAACACCTCATACAAATTATAACACAAAATTCGACATCAATCTGCCCGTGCTATCATTATTGTGCGATAAAAGTATTAAAACATGAAGTGAATTTGCAAAATAAATGAATTTTAAAAAAGGAACCACCATTTTTTTATGTGAATTTAATAATAGAATATGATAAAATAATAAAAAAACAAAAAGGAAGATCAATCATGGCCGAAAATATATTAAAATTTAAGGATTGGAATGATCTAGAGGGAACAGAATTACTTCAATTATTGGAGCAATCAGTTGATTTAGATGAAGAGCTTTATGAGCTGATGATGAAAAAAGTACCATATTTGTTAAAACAGACAAAAATGGTACACAAACAAACTTATAAAACAACAAAAATTTCAATGAAATTAAGTAAACAGACAAAGAAGTATTATTTAAAAGTTTCGAAATCAATTTTGAAATTAATTAAAAATTCAGAAGTTTCAAATGAGCTAAAGGTTGAATTAATTGAGTTGTTAAAAGAAATCACTCTCAAAATTGAGAAATGTGATGAACGAGATAAACACTTTTTAACTCAACAACAGGTTAAAACATTTGGTTATAGTACACTAGCCTTAGCTGGATTGGTAGCGATTTATGGGGTAAAGGCTATCAAAAAAGATTAAAAACTCATCAAAAACAGAGGCGATTCCACTTAGTGAAATTGACTCTGTTTTTTAGTGATAACCTAACTTTGTTGATAAAATGAATCTATCATATCATGTTTTAGAGATATAAGGAATAGAGTAGTATTAACAAACCTTACAGGAGGGGAGAGGGATGGCTAGTAACGTTCAATATCAAAGACAATTATTTTTTCAAGTTCATTGCGGAGTTAATCTCCTTTGTTTTGCGATTACATTAATGTGTGTGGTGGCTTTAAAATTTAGCATTGGGTTGTTACAATTATTTGCTTTAATTTTGCCACTCGTTGGGATTGCTTCTTTTTTTGTGAATGATAGTGTGAGTAAAGGTCGAAAAGTTGTAAAGGAATGTTATTGTTTTGGGAGTATGGCTAGTCTTATTTCACTTTTGCTTGTTTCACAACTTTTATTTCAATTTAGTGTAGCGGGATGGATTTGGGAATTAGCATATTTTATTGTAACAGCGGCCGCTGTCATTGCAATCGGTTATTTTATCCTCCTGGCAGATTCGTTACTCTTAAGTAAAACCTTAACGCCTATTTCAATTGTTGCAGGATTAATCATTGGACTACTAGTGGCAATTGTTATCTATAAATTTTTCATTTGTTATTTTTTTACACCCGGATTTTTGATTTTTTGGAGCTATACCTTTTGGATTATAGATCTCATTTTAACGGTATTAGTTTGTCTAGATTTGCGAATTATTTTATTTAAAGGAAGATAAGTTAGATTAATAGAAAAGAGGCTTTATATGTTACAACCTTATATAGAAGGTGAATTAGTTTATTTGAGTGAATTAAAAAAAGAAGAATTACCTTTGTTACTAGAACTTTATGAAGATGAAGAGTTTATGGAGGACTTTGGCTATATTGAGGGAGTTGTCCAAACATATGAGTCACTTTACACATGGTATGAAGAACTAAAATTATCTGAAGATGAAATCTTTTATTCCGTTTATGAAAAAAAAACTCAGGAATGGATTGGATTTATTAGTTTAATGGATATAAATGAAGGTGAACGAGAAGGATGGCTTGTAATTGGATTAACCCAAATCAAAAGGGGGAAAGGATTTGGGAAAGAGGCAATGTTTTATTTAATTAATGAAGCCTTTCATCAAGGATTAACAACGATTCGACTCAGTGTGTTAAGTCATAATGAACGTGCCATTAGGTTATATAAAAAACTAGGATTTAAATTGGAAATGATTTATCCAAAAGAACAGTTCCCCAATTTTTTTCAAGTAGATATTATAGAACTGAGTCTTGAGGAGACAGAGTTTAATAGCAGATAAGAAGAAGGGGGAAGTGGCGTGAGAAATCAGTTGAAAAATTCAAATTGGTTGGAATTTGAACAAGCCTTTCCTGAGTATTATGCCTCACTAGGGAAAATTCACTTCGATTCCTGTCAAATTAATGGCTCACGTATTGGAAGTTTGCAATTAGTCACGACGGAACAAGAGGTGCTTCAATATATAGAGCCGATTGCTTTACATGGATACGAGTACTTGACAATGGGGCTTGTGATTCGAGGAAATGATGTTGAGGCATTTCATTATCAAGTTAATTTTTTAAATATTCAAAAACAAAGCATCAAAAAAATTAGGCAAAATATTGTTTCTGAAATAACACCAGAGTTTAAAATAATTACGGTCACGTGTAAAATCCCAGCCCATGCTCATTTAGCTAAAGTTAGTTGGGAGATAACGGGATGTGCAACAGGGATCACGTTATATAAACCAAGTGTGACATTAAAATAAAAAAAACTCAGCGTTAAAGCTGAGTTTTTTCATTTTGATCTATTTTTGTCATTGAGAATCCAGTGGCTGCTAAAATAAGTGAAAACAGTGGACTTAATAAGTTAAAGAATGCAAATGGTAAGAACGCAATAGGGTTCAAGCCAAGCGTTGCCATCATGTAGGATCCACAAGTTGTCCATGGGATAAGTGGAGAAGTCACGGTCGCACCATCTTCAAGAGCGCGTGATAAGTTTTTCGGCGCTAATCCACGTTTTGGATATTCATTTTTATACATACGACCTGGCATCACAAGTGCTAAATATTGATCACCTGTTACAATATTTGTGAAAATACAAGTAAAAATTGTAGCGAATACAAGTCCGAATGTCCCTTTTGCATATTTTAAAATGGTTGAGGCAATGGTTTCAAGCATTCCTGTTTTTTCTAAAACGCCACCAAATGATAAGGCGCAAAGGATTAAGGAAACGGTCCATAACATACTATCTAAACCACCACGTGTTAATAAATCATCAACAGCGGTGACTCCGGTTTGAGAGTAATAGCCATAGTGCATAGCTGTCATGATGTCTCCCACATTTGCCCCTTGGAAGATCATCGCAAACACCCCACCAAGTAACGTACCAGTTAATAAGGCAGGAATCGCAGGCACTTTTAAAATAACCATCGCAATGACAGCAACAGGTGCTAGTAATAAGATAGGTGATAATGTGTGGAAATTTCCAATTAAGGTGTTTTGTATAATGTCGATTTGACCAGTATCTAGTGATTGTCCAGCATATTTTAATCCAAGGACCGTGTAAAGTATGATTGAAATAACATACGCAGGAACTGTCGTATACATCATATGTTTGATGTGTTCAAATAACGTCGCACCAGCCATGGCAGGTGCTAAGTTAGTCGTATCAGATAAAGGGGACATTTTATCTCCAAAGTAGGCCCCAGAAATGATGGCCCCAGCAATAATAGGTGAAGGAATTCCAAGTGTTTGTCCAATTCCTAATAATGCAATCCCGACTGTTCCAGCTGTTGTCCAAGAAGAACCCGTTGCCACGGATACGATAGAACAAATTAATAAGGTAGCAACTAAGAAAATACCAGGTGATAAAATGTTGAGTCCCCAATAAATCATTGAAGGGACAACCCCTCCTAAAATCCATGTTCCAATTAAAGTTCCAACAATGAGCAAAATTAAAACAGCTTGTAAGGCCATTGTAATGGTTTGGATAATCCCCTCTTCAAGCTCACTCCATTTATACCCCAAACGAAGTACTCCAATTAAGGCTGCGACTCCAGTGGCTAAAATTAATGGAATCTGTGGATCGACATTAAACTTTAATAAAGCTAATGCCAACATGATGACTAAAAAAACAATAGGAATTAGAGCTTCAAATAGCGTCGCTTTTCTAGGTTGTTTCATCTTTATTTCTCCTTCTTATGAGTGTTATGTTTGTTCTCAGTTTTGTTGTTTTGAAGTCCCCAATGAATCATTCTAAATTAGTTTCATTGTGAGCATAAAATCAATTGTCACAACGAGTCGAAAAAACACTTTTTTTGCCGACATTCAATATATCATTTTATATCTTAAACTGCAAATAAATCATGAAGTTTATAAAATGTAATTTTTGGAAAATAATACTTTTACTTCAAAAATATTAGGATATATTTGGATAATTTTAAAGGGTAGTTCTTTTTATAAGTTTCTCTAAAATTATTTTAATTATTCCAAAAAATATAAAATAAATATATTATAAGGTTGATAAAAATGGAAATTTATGATATGTTAAAGAAGTACTTAATAGTTCTTTTTGTTTGTTTCACAGTATATCAGATTGGATTGCGTTTCTGGGGGTTTTTTAACTACAGGGTAAAAAGGTGTGGGGTTACAAAATAGTATTAAGTCACTAATCTTTATTTTTATTCGGAGGTATTTATTATGAATACAGGTACAGTTAAATGGTTTAATGCAGAAAAAGGATTTGGATTCATTTCAGTTGAAGGTGGAGAAGACGTATTCGTTCATTACTCTGCAATCACTGGTGAAGGATTTAAAACATTAGAAGAAGGACAAAAAGTGTCTTTTGATATCGTTGAAGGAAACCGTGGAGCTCAAGCTTCTAACGTAGTAAAATTATAATTCTATTTCAAAATAAGACATGAATGAGCTAGTAGCCATGGGTTACTAGTTTTTTCTTGTTCGTTAAAAGGCTAGAAAGTAAAGGAATGACTAGGGTCAGGGTTTCATCATAAAGAAGAAGGTGAAGAAAGTGGAGAAAAGACTTGATTTAACAAAGGGTCATATTATTGGAACGCTTGTAAAGTTAGCTTTACCCATAATGGGAACCTCATTTATTCAAATGGCGTATAATCTGACCGACATGATCTGGATTGGTCGTGTCGGAAGTAGTGCAGTAGCGGCTGTTGGAACGGCCGGATTTTTTACCTGGTTAGCGATGGCATTTATTATGATTTCAAAAATTGGAGCTGAAATTAAGGTCTCACAAACAATAGGTGCTCATTTATACGAAGAAACAAAAGGTTATGTTCGAAGTGCTATACAAATTAATCTCATTTTAGCTGTTTTATATATGATGGTTCTGTTCTTCTTTAAAGAACCTTTAATTGGCTTCTTTAACTTAGGCGATGAGGAAATTATTCAAATGTCCTATACTTATTTAGAGGTTATGATTATTGGAATGATTTTTTATTTTATCAACCCTGTTTTTACAGCTATTTTTAACGGATCAGGCGATAGTAAAACGCCATTTATGATCAATACCATTGGATTAATCTTCAATATTGTTTTTGATCCAATTTTAATTTTAGGATTTGGACCTATTCCGGCGCTGGGTGTTTTAGGAGCTGCCATTGCAACGGTGTGTGCTCAAATAGTGGTTAGCTTATGTTTCTTAGTTATTATTTTACGCAGTAAAGCAGCCTACTTAAAAGTGAACTTATTTGAAAAGTTTGATATAAAATTCATTAAAATCATCTGTAAAATCGGCTTTCCAGGAGCGCTTCAAAGTGGATTGTTCACGTGTATTTCAATGGTGCTTGGTCGATTGGTAGCCGCTTATGGAGCTGTTCCAATTGCTGTTCAAAAAGTTGGATCTCAAATCGAATCGATTTCTTGGATGACTGCAGGAGGATTTTCAACGGCGCTCGGTGCCTTTGTTGGACAAAATTATGGAGCAAAACAATTTGATCGAATTCAAAAAGGCTATCAAACGACAATGCTTTTAGCACTAGGTCTTGGTGTTTTTGCAACCGTTCTTCTTGTCTTCTTTGGGGAACCGATCTTTTCATTTTTCTTACCAGAAGCAGAGGCTATTGAACAGGGAAAAATGTACTTAAAAATTTTAGGGTATTCGCAATTATTTATGTGTATTGAGATTACGACACAAGGATTATTTAATGGATTAGGTCGTACGTACATTCCATCCATTGTCGGAATTATCTTAACTGGTGCACGTATTCCACTCGCCTATGTGATAGGACAACCTCATGTACTAGGAATTGATGGGGTTTGGTGGGCGATTACACTAAGTAGTGTCGTCAAGGGTCTCGTACTGGTAGGTATTTATTTCTATCTTTCAAAACGTCAGCGTCTTTATTTAAAACAAGCCCCATCAACTCTTGAAGGAGAAGGTGAACGAAGTTCTCAGGAATTAAAATTAAAGATAGAATAAACCAAAAAGGCGTCCGATACGGATGCCTTTTTTATATGTGAAGCCAAACAACGATGATATACAACGATTGAAATATTTGATAAAATAGATAAGTTCAGATCAGTTTTGTAAAACTGTAAAATTTTTGAACTATCAGTGGAGAAGGCCTTTTCAAGAGCAGGTTAGTCATTCTCTAGAAGCTAAGAAGGGGATAACCTATGAGCTAAGTGAACCACATAGTGTAGGGAGCCTGTTGTGTTCTTTGTCAGGGATTCTTTGCATGAGTTACTCCACTTTTAGTGAAGTAAGCTTTGGACGATAGGATACCTTAGGTTCAAAAAAGCTTAAATCCTCAGATAGATTCATGAGTGTGAAATAGAGTTCAGTTTCAATCAAGTAGAAAAAGAAGTAAAAAGGTAGAAAGGGGAATGGTGATGAAAATATTAGTAACTGAAATGTTTTTGAGCCATATCCCTCGTGGTAAAGAAACATTTGTGTTGCAAAAAATGAGTCAATTCGTGAAAGATTATGTAGAATATAAGTTTAACATGTCTGCGATGCGTGGAGGCGTGTCTGTGCGTGAAATTAAACATAATCGCAATGGGTTGCGTATTTTTAAGCTTCGAATTAATAAAGGTGATCGGATCTTGTTTACCTTTGATACAAATCGTGTTCGAAGTGAGTACCGACAAGCCATTTTGTTTTTAGATTATTGTCATCATGATGATCAGGCAATGCGAGGACGACAAATTGGAATCAAAGAAGATAGGATTGAGGTTGTATCTTCTGAAGAAGAGGTAGTCGATGCCTACATTGATCAACAATATGAAAATTTTGATTATGATCCTAATGTCATCATTACCAGAGTCATAAACGTCGAAACGATGAATCAGTTACTTGACGATCGAGATGAAAAGGCGATTTATTATTTAAATGATGAACAGTTTCAATGTCTGGCGCCAACTGAGTCGCCAACGTTTTTATTCGGAAGTGCCGGAAGTGGAAAAACCACGATTAATATTCATAAAGCGTATTTACTTGCCTTGCAACCGATTCGTTTAGCTTATTTCACGTATTCTTCTTATTTAGTTGAAGATGCAGTTAAATTATTCAAAAAAATTGTGGAAGATTCTGATGAGGTGAAAGCGGATGATATTTTAAAACGGGTTCAATTTCTTCACTACAATCACTTTGTTTCCACAGAGGTTCGAGCGTATCAAATGATGACATACGAAGCATTTCGCTTATGGGCAATTGAACGCCAACCGATGCTAATTAAACAAATCGGATTAGATGTTTATGATTTGTGGAAAGAAATTCGGGGCATCATTAAAGGAATGATTCCAAAAGAATGGATTCGTTATGCCATCCCTATTTCTGATTTTCCATATCCGTCAGTGGTCATGGAAGTGATGTTGAAAAAAGGCTTAGCTCATGTTGAAAATGACGTGTTAATCTTACATGCTGATGCCTTATATGAAGCAAAAAAACATTATTTAGATCGCTATACCCTACAAGCGATTATGCTTATGCATCAACTGCTTGATGAGTATTTATTCACACATAAAATGATTGAAAAAGAGATCTATCTTTCACTTGATGAGCAGTATTGTGTGTACGAACGAAAACAACGTGAACTGTTGTATGAGTTAGCGGTGCGTTATCAGTTCTTTTTAGATGATGAGAAAAAAGTGGATGAGAACGATCTATCAAGAGCGCTGCTTCAAAAAATAATCAAAAAAGAAGTGAATTTATTTGATTATGTCATTGCTGATGAAATTCAAGATTTGACGGAGATTCAAATTTATTGTTTGATTCGCTTGTCACGAAATCGTAATCAACTGTTATTTAGTGGAGATATTAATCAAACCATTCGACCTACTTATTTTCATACAGGACGCGTTGAAAGCATTATGAAAACATCGAATACCCATTTAGGTTTTTTGAAACATCAACTGGTGAAAAATTATCGTAGCACAAAAGAGGTCGTAGATTTAGCGAATAAAGTCGTGGATCTTCGGATCAAGCGCTTAGGATTAAATAAAAAAAATGATTATCATGAAATTGCTATCCGTGGTCTTTCACATGCGGTTTATTATTTACAGAGCACGAATCCTCAAAATGTCATTAAGCTCATTGAGACGGGCTTAAATCGACATTATGTTGCGATCGTCGTGCCAGATGAAGCTGAAAAACGGAATTTAGAGCGTTTAACCCAAGTGAAAGGGGCCGTCTTTACGGTTGAAGAAATTAAAGGAATCGAAAAAGATTACATCATTTGTTATAATGTGATGTCTAAGTTTAAATCGCTTTGGGAAACCATCTTAAATACCGATGTGATGCATCAAAATCAATACCGCTATTACTTTAATTTATTGTATGTTGCGATTACAAGGGCTCGTCAGCACTTATGTTTTGTAGAAGAGGACATGCCGCCGTCATTATTTGAGTATCTGAGTGATGAACTCTTAATTTTTTCTGAGTTTGATGAATCGGCTTTAAAACTAAGTCAAATTTCAAGTGATAATCAGTTCTATAAAGAAGCAACATTATACGAACGTCGCGAATTATATGAACAGGCTATTACCGAGTACGAGCTATCGAAATTAGAGGTGGCGAAACATGATATTAAACGGTGTCAGGCTTTGATGAAAAATAGAGAAGGGCAGCATATTGAAGCGGGAATCGAGCTCTTAAAATTAAAAGAATTTGAACAGGCGGCAAACTGTTTTAGACAGGGGCAAGATGTGCTCCGCTATTTACAGGCATTGGTTTATCAAGATTGTCCGTTTGAAAAAATACAAGAAGAATTATTAACCTTTGGCATTGAAGACGTGATTAGTTATGTCTATTTACAACCAACGCGAGTCTCGTGGCTTCGCCGTTTTAATAAGTCATATGCCATTCATTTAACTAAGCGAATACAAGTCATCGATCACCTAATGGAATGTATTGATGAAATGAAAGGGTGAGGGAAATGGACGTCGAATTTTTAGATTTAATTAAAACGTTTGAGAAAACGTTAAAACGAATTGAAGTGTTAGATCATAAAGTGACATCATTTCAAGAAGTATTGGAAACATTAAAATCAAATTTAGATGAACTCGTTGAAATGGTCATGCTTGAAGAAATTGTGGAGTTGTCACAAAACGGGACGCAAAAAATTAAAGCCTTAAATCATGAAATGAACCAGTTGATGAGTGCTTATTCATCAGTGGCACAACTTCAAAAACTAAGTGAGGAAGAAGCCAACAGATTTCAAAAGCTAGAGCAAGGAGTGGCAGAACTGAAACACCTAATCCAAAGAAAAGCGCCTCAAATGTCTTCAAGACTACTTGAACTGGCAGATGAGATTTATTATGTGGATGAGGAGTCAAATCTTTGCTGTGAATCAAACATCATCAATCAAACACTAATCACAACAGGTGTTAAAAGCATTGCTCAACATCAAGATTTATTATTTGTTAGTTGTGAACAGGAGTTAGTGGTGATGAAAGACAAACAGCTTTTAGTCAGTTTTCCGATTCAATGTGAGAGTTTTTTTGTAGAAGGCTATCTCATTTACTTCTTAGACCATCAAATGTTAAAACAGTGTCATCTGTTAACACAAGAAGTCACGGTGATTGAAGAGGACGTGCTATTCATGATGCCACAACATGACAAAATCTTGATTAAAACCACGTCGGGATTAAAAAGACTAGCCTATTAAAAAAGAGCTCGATTGAGCTCTTTTTAATTTCCTCCAGTAGGGATAAAGGGGAGTAAACGACTTGCTACATTTTGCATGGTTAAGGTTTGTAAATAAACTGTTCCGGGTCCTGTTAATTTGGTTAAGAAGAGACCTTCTCCTCCAAAGAAAATATTTTTAAATCCTTTAACGGTTTCAATTTCATACTTGACCTGACGATCAAATCCAACGACATTGCCTGTGTCAACTTTAATGACTTCACCGGGTTTTAATTCACGTTTGACCACGCTTCCAGCGACTTCTAAAAAGACTTTTCCATGACCGGATAATCGCTGTAAAATAAAACCTTCGCCACCAAATAAACCAGCCGATACACGTCTAGTCCACTCGACACTTAAATTAACGCCAGGTTCACCGACTAAAAATGAACTTTTTTGACAAATCCAATCTTGTCCTGGAACTAAATCAAGTTCAATGATTTTACCAGGAAACGTTGAAGCAAAGACGATTTCTTGGTTTGGAAGGCTTGAGGTATAGGTTGCCATGAATAAAGATTCACCCGAAAACATGCGGCCAATCCCTTTCATTAAGCCTCCCTTAATGTTAGTATTCATTGTAATCCCATTGTCCATCCAAGCCATACCACCTGATTGGGTGTACACACTCTCTCCTTTATCTAACACAATTGAAACACCAGGTAAATCGTTTCCGAAAATAGATGTTTTCATTTAGAGCCTCCTTCATTTTGTTTTATTAACCATAATTTACCACAAAAAGCAAAGTGAAACAAGAGGTCAACTAATTTATAGGTTCATAGTACGCTAGTAATAAGTCGACCACACGACCATAACTTTGAACCCCATCGTTGACACCGTTTAGTTTTAAGTACGTTTGATTCATTTGGGTGAAGGTTTCTTCAACTTTTCCTTCGTATTGTTTCCAGTAATCGCGTTGATCATTTAAATCACGACGTACACCGTCGGATAATTTTTCGTTTAAGGTGATGAGTGTTTCACGATCAACAAGTGCTAAAGCACGATTGACATAATTTAAGGCATTTAAGTAGCCTGAATATTGAAAATCAACATCAGGGTGAGCGATACAGGTGAGGTAGGCGATGAAGTTCGCTTCATTTTCACTCGCAAACCCACGTTGATGGGCCATTTCATGCATTGTGGTAAATAAAAGGGTGCTCTTTGGAACTGAAACGTTGACATTGGCTTCTGCCGTAAAGGGAGAATAAATTCCTGTAATGTTTGTATAAGACATTAAATCTGAGAGAAAGACTGCTTTGGGAAGCCCGTAATCCCCACCTAAAAAAGGATAAGTTGTTGCAGCTGTTGCATAGCCAAGCGGTGCGCGCTTAAAAATTTCTGAGACAGTTTCGTTAATTGTAAAGACACCGTCTTCATTTTCGAACACTTGAGTTCTAGTTTCATTCGTTTGATTGATGAGATAATCATAAAGGAGAGCTAATTCTTCGACTGACCGAGGGCTCAAGTTTAACTGTAAGGTTTCTTCTAGGGGTGTTTTATAGTAGTTGAGCCCCCATAAAATCGTGAATAAAAAGTATAATAAACTGGCAAAACTTAAAAGATGAAGGAAAAAGCGCCCGATGATGGACCACCAAGTTTTTGGATACATTGCCACTTGATACAACGTTAGACCAAAGTATCCAAGAATCATTAGGATTAAAAAATAAATGAGCCATTCAAATAACGAAAAAGGAAGTATTCCAGTTAGCTGGCTTAATTTTTCAACGACCCATTGATTAAACCGTTCAGAGTAGAGTGCTGTGAGCGTGGTAGGGTTAGATTTGGCCATGAAGATGAGTAAAAGTGATAGAGGAAACAGGCAGAGTAAGATGAGTGGTGTCAAGTAACGCTTCATAAAAAACCTCCGATTATCTAGCTTTCTTTCTATTATAACAAAAAGAGGATGACATACCAATAATGAGGTAATTCAGGAAGATGATTTGTCGAATCATTGTGAAAATGAGACAAAATACTAGACAATTTTTATCACATATGGTTAACTAGTAAGAAAACTTCTAGAGGTGAGATGATGAGGAAAGTTCAATTAGTGAATCAAATTAAAGCAGCTAGTCATCAAATCAGATGTGATTTGGTAATCAAAAATATTACGATTATTGATGTGTTTCAAAATGATCGATTTGTTGCTGATGTCGCCATCCACGAGGGCCATATCGTTGGAATTGGGGAATATCAAGGAAATTGTGAAGTGGATGGAAGCGGGAAGTTTATCTGTCCTGGATTAATTGATGCGCATGCTCATATTGAGTCATCGCTTGTGACACCTTGTGAATATTATAAGGAAGCATTAAAGCATGGGATTACATCGATGATTACGGACCCACATGAAATAGCGAACGTGCTAGGGGTTGAGGGGATTGAATTGATGATTAAATTGAGCGAGGACATTCCGTTTGATATGTATGTGATGCTTCCTTCTTGTGTTCCGGCGACGGGGTTTGAAAATTCAGGAGCCAATCTTTATGCGAAAGACTTAGCTCCTTTATACGCTCATCACCGTGTTCTTGGATTAGCGGAAGTGATGAATTTTCCAGCTGTTATCCATGGAGAGGATGACATGATTCAAAAAATTATGGATGCGAGAAAGTGTTGCTTAACGGTCGATGGGCATGGCGCAAGTTTTGATTTAAAGACGCTCAATGCTTATGTCACAGCAGGAATTACGACGGATCATGAATGTCACACAGCTGAGGAAGTGATTGATCGTTTACGTCGTGGGATGTATGTGTTAATGCGCGAAGGAAGTGTGGCTAAAAATTTAGAAAAATTAATTTCAGTGGCAAGCATCGCCAACAGCCGACGTATTTGTTTTTGTACCGATGATAAACATATTGATGATTTAATGACAGAAGGAAGTATTGATCACTCCATTAAAGTAGCGGTTAAACATGGTTTAAAAATTGAAACAGCCATTCAAATGTGTACCTTAAATACAGCGGAGTGTTATAAACTAGACGGATATGGTGCCATTGCCCCTGGATTTATAGCCGATTTTATTATCTTAGATGATCTAGATTCATTTAACATTCATTCGGTTTACAAAAAAGGGATTCGTGTCGTTCATCAAGGTGTTTTAGAGGTAGGAGAGAATAGGAACTCAAAAATAACTAAGACGTTTGAAAACACGGTAAAATTACCAACGTTAACATCTGAGTCGTTCAAAATTTCGTGCCGTGATAAAGAAATATTAAATGTGATTGAGCTAATTCCAAATAAATTAGAAACGATTCATCAGTGTTTTAACTTACAAGAATTAGGAGTGACGAATGAAGTTCATTCCGATGTGGAACGTGATTTATTAAAAGTGGCGGTGATTGAACGTCATCATTTGACAAATAACATTGGACTGGGAGTGCTCAAAGGCTTAAAGTTAAAAAAAGGTGCCATTGCCACGACCATTTCACACGATTCACATAATTTAATTGTATGTGGGACAAATGATGAAGAGATGCTCTTTGCATCAAGACAATTGCAACAAATGGGTGGAGGCATTATCGTGGTTTGTGAAGGAAAAGTATTAGCTTCTTTAACACTAGAAATTGGTGGTTTAATTACCAATCGCGCCGCATGTGATGTCATTGAAGAATTAAAATTATTACATGAAGCCATTGAAATGATTGCACCAAGTCTTGATTTTAATCCTTTTTTGACGCTTTCGTTTTTAACGCTACCAGTTATTCCGGCAATTAAATTAACAGATAAAGGTTTGTTTGATGTGATGAAATTTGACTTTATTTCTGTTGTCTCATAAAAAGTGTTCGCTATAGCGAACACTTTTTATAATGGCTCATATAATAAGTTGATGGGGGCCGGTTTAAAAAGAGGAGGGAGAGAGACGATGAATATTAAAACCATACAAGTGGTCATTTTAAATCATAAGACCTCTTCTATTGAAAAATTTGCAAGAAATGCAAAAGCTATTCAATATTATCAAGATGGAGAAAGTGCCAATTTGGTGAATGATTTATATCATCATTGGTTCGGCATTAATGAAGCCTGTATTGTTGCTCATCATTTAGCTTCATTAAGTGATAATCAAGAGGAAATTAATTATGTCGTGGCCGTCAATCCGTTTAAAGCAGGGGTGTCTTACGATGTCCAAAAGATAAATGGCAGGCGACTTCGTTTTGTGTTTATCTTTTTTGAGGTCCAAGAGTCAGAGGCTAGACAGTATGTGTATGAATATTTAAAGGATCTCCTTCTGAATAATAAAACGCAGCCAGTTGAAGTAGATGTCGACTACCATAATGTCAATTTTTATTAAATCCATAAAAATATAGGTCATGTTTTATTTGTTTCGACAATATAATTAAGAGAGAGTCTAGGTCACCAACGTAAGAAAAAATGAGGTGAAATCATGCTAAATTTTTTAAATAATATGAATTTATTGCCGACAAATTTTATTGTGGCTAATATTGTCGAAGTTTTAAAAGAGGATCCTGAAAATGGGGTAGATAAACTATATGAGATGTCGCAAAATTTCATTACTGATCCTCAAATTCAACAAACCGTTAAAGAAATAAAATCGTATTATGATAGCCATCCTTCGATTAAACGGTATATTAAAAATATGGTGTATAATACGCATAAAAATGTATTAAACCACTTTTTACAAAATATCGTGGTTAAAGAAGCATGGGAAGGCATCAATAAGCGAGAACAGGCAAGTCAAAAATATCAAGTTCAAATTCCGTATGCATTGATGCTTGATATTGGAATGGACTGTCAATTAAACTGTAAGGATTGTTACTACCCTCATGACCACTCGTTCTCGATGCCATTAAGTGAAATTGATCGATTAGTCTTCGAAGCAAAAGAAATTGGAATTCATTTGATTATTTTAAGTGGGGGAGATCCTGTTTTAAATGATGGGTTGTTAAAGTTGTATGAGAAATATTCAGATGTTGAGTTTATTGTATTTACGAATGGGACATCAATGAACACAGAGCGTTGCCAACGCCTTGTCAATCTCGGGAATGTGTTGCCGATGATCGTGCTTGAAGGGGAAGCGAATGAGATGAAAGAGCAGGTGAATCCAGGCTTATATCATCAGATTTTTGAAACATTTGATTTGCTAAAATCACAAGGGTTATTATTTGGGGTTGTGACGCCTCTTAAAGCGACTAATTTAGAAAAAGTCGTCAGTGATCGATTTATTTTACCATTGATTAAACATGGGTCAAGACTTCAACTCTATGTAAGTACTCATCAGCCAAAGAGTGGAGGAGAATTGACACCTAAAATGAATCAGTGGCTAGAACGTCAATTAAATGATATGAGACGAATGCGTCCGTATATGGCTGTTCATTTACAAAGCTATTCTCCTTTTATTGGGCGTTGTGTAATCGGACCATTAGCCTATAACATTATGCTTGAGAGTATGAATCAAGTAGTTGAAATTCCTCAGTTTAATACCAAAATGATTAACGGAGCTAGACTAGTGCAAGTTTTAAAACAATATCAAATCTAAAAAAAGACGTGAATTTAATCACGTCCTTTTTTAGTCTTGCCATTCATCCACATTTGTTAAGCCTTTAATATTAGAAGCTTTGAAGATAGGTTCTTTAATTCCTTGTTTCTTTTGATCTGTATAGTCTTTCAATGCTTTAATAGCGAAGTGTCCAAGTAATATGATAGCGATGAGGTTTACAATAGCCATAAATGACATGAATAAGTCAGCTAAGTCCCACACAATCGCTACTTTCGTTAATGATCCGAAGATAATCATTGCCACTACAATAATACGGTAAGCAATTAAATAAGTTTTCTTCGTACTCATAAATTCAATATTTGATTCTCCATAATAGTAGTTTCCAATAATTGAACTAAAAGCAAATAATAAAATACAGAAGGCAATAAAGTAGTTACCAAAACCTCCAATTTGTGAAGTTAAGGCATGTTGCGTTAATTGAATTCCTGTTAAGGAAGAATCTGTATATGAACCGGATAATAAAATAACAAAAGCGGTACAGCTACAAATTAAAATCGTGTCGGTAAAAACACCTAATGTCTGAATTAACCCTTGTTTAACCGGATGAGTGACTTCAGCTGTTGCAGCTGCATTTGGCGCACTCCCCATTCCAGCTTCATTTGAGAATAAACCGCGTTTTACCCCTTGAATGAACATCACACCAAAGGCTCCTGATGCAAATGAAGAGAAGTCAAATGCATTTGAGATAATTAAGTTAAAAACATGAGGGATTTCTTTAATATTTAAGATAATCACTACAATGGCTACTAAAACATAAGCCACTGCTAAAATAGGAACGATTACCTCTGAAACTTTAGCAATACGGTGAACACCACCAAAAATAATTAAAGCACTCACAGCTGCTAATAAAAGTCCCATCACTAGTTTGTCCATTCCAAAGGCTGTTTGGAAGGCTTCAGAAATCGTGTTAGCTTGTACGGCATTAAAGACAAATCCGAAGGTAATAGTAATTAAAACAGAGAAGATAAGACCCAACCAACGTTTGTTTAATCCTTTTTCAATGTAGTAAGCAGGACCTCCACGATACGCCCCATTTTCATCTTTTACTTTATAAATTTGAGCTAAGGTACTTTCAATGAAACTTGAAGCTCCTCCGATTAAAGCAATGATCCACATCCAAAAGACAGCACCTGGTCCACCGACTGCAATTGCAAGGGCAACGCCAGCAATGTTTCCAGTTCCAACGCGAGAAGCGGTACTAATACAAAAGGCTTGGAAAGATGAGATTTTATCTTCATTTTTATTAGATTTTCCAACTCCATCCCCTAGAAGTCGAATCATCTCTTTCATCATTCTAAATTGAACAAATCCTGTTCTAAAGCTAAAGTAGAAACCAGCGATTAACAGTAGGACAATTAACAGATAGCTTCCGATATACGTGTTACCAGCACTAATCAAATTATTTAATCCATCTAAAATCGAGTTTCCCATTGTTTGAATAGTTTCCATATTGGCCTCCTTTTTTACTTATCAAAATCCAATTTTTTTCGACACTCCGATTTCTATTATAACTTAAAATGAAAGAAAATGTAAGTTTAAACCATTAATAGTAAAAAATTAGAATGAGTCAAAATGGAAAATTTTTAGATTATGGTTAACAAAAAAACCTTAAGGAAGCCCTTAAGGTTTTCATTTATTTTTTAAAGATACCAAGTCCTGTAACCACTAATGTTGCCCAATCTGAGTCGTCGTTGTTTTGCCAAGTATACTCCACGTTTAATTTCTTTAACCAAGCATTTAATCCTGTTGATGTTTTTCCATCCGTCGCAGCTTGACGTCCAAAAGCTTCTTTAATTTTTTCTAGTAAGTCTTTTTGTCCTTCTGCATCTAATTCAAATCCGACGATATCTTCTAATTCTTCACGAATATTTTCATAAGCAATTAAATCATCGCGATATAAATCATTGACTAATAATTGACGTTCACGATTTAATTCTAAAATAACATTTTGGATTTCTTCATGATTTGAAAGATATTTTTTAGCGACATTCATCGCAGCAATCACATGATCGATTTTAACAATACGCTTTTCAATAGCTGAACTTTTCATAACTTAATCTCACTTCGCAATCTTTATTTTTCCATAACTTTTGAATTATATCATTTCACTAAAGCGTGGGCAAGTTTTATTTTGTATAATAGGCGATCCCAATACTTCCAGGTCCAACATGACATCCAATGACAGGTCCAATAGATTGTAATCCCACCGGTTGTTTTAACTCTTCTTCAAGTTTTTGAGCGAGAAGAAATCCATCCTCTTCATTGTTAATATGATGAACAATAACGCCTCCAAGCTCGCGAGACGTTAAATCTTCTTTAAACTTATCGATAAAGGTTTGAATCGCTTTTTTCTTCGTTCGAACTTTTGTATAGACAGTTGTTTTCCCGTCTTCGACTGTTAAAATTGGTTTTATTTGGAAAATATTCCCTAATAGAGCTGAAGCCCCTCCAATACGTCCGCCTTTTTTTAAGTAATCAAGTGTTTCAGGCGTAAATAAGAAACGACTGTGCTCTTTCACTTGTGTCGCAACTTCGATGACTTCATCCATTGAAGCCCCTGCTTTTGCTGCTTTTGCCGCTTCTATTGCAATATAACCCATTTGCATGCAATTAGTCATTGAGTCAAACAGCTGAATATTGGCAGTAGGGTATTTCTCAAGCACTAAGTCACGAATCATATGGGCATTTGAGAAGGTACCGCTCATCTCAGAAGATAAGAAAACTCCGAAAATATCGTGCCCGTTACGAACCAATGACTCAAATGTTTCTAACATTTCATCAGGTGTGGGTTGAGAAGAGGTTGGAATTTCATTGAGCTCTTTTAGGTGGCTATAAAATTGGTCTAAGTTGACATCCAATTCACGTTCACTAGTTCCTTTAACAATAATATTGAGCGAGACAATTGAAAGATCTAAATCTTCTTGAATTTCCTTTGGAATGTAAGATGTACTATCTGTAATCACTTTAATTGACATAAGGATCCTCCTAATCCTAAAATGAGATAAAAATAAAAGAAACAGGGATACTAATTAATAACCAATATTATAACTTAAGATAAAGAAAAAATTAACAAAAAATGCAAATATATTTTGAGATTTGAGTGAAATGACGTACAATGAGGAAATAAAAAGATAAATCAATCATCGGATAAAAAACGACGTTAAAAAGGATGTGGAATTTTGAAAATATTAATTGATGGAGACGGATGTCCAGTGACAGACCTTGTGATTAATCTAGCTGCGCCTTATAACATCCCTGTCATCTTAATTTGTGATACTGCACATGTTTGTAATCGAGAAGGGATTAAAACAATTATGGTAAATAAAGGGCGTGACGCAACGGATTTTGAATTGATGCGACATGTTCAAAAAGGCGATATTATCGTGACTCAAGATTATGGATTAGCGGCGATGGGGTTAACCAAGCAGGCTTACGTGATCCATCAAAGTGGGATGCAGTATACGACACAAAATATTGATCAGCTCCTATTTGCGCGACATCTCTCTCAAAAAATAAGAAATTCAGGCGGAAGATTAAAAGGGCCAGCGAAACGAACACGAGACGATGACTTAGCATTTAAAACTTCTTTTCAGAGCTTACTGTCTAGATTAACGACGACAAATTAAAATGGAATCTTACAAAATTTATTCAAATACGATATAATATGTAAGGAATTTGATTTGTTTTTATCATCATCTATGACGTTTTAGATGAAATGGAAATGAATGAACGATGGAGGTTTTAATATGATTGCTTTAATCGTCGCACTATCGCTCACCCTCATTCATTTTTTGAATTTAGGAGCTATTTTAGTGATGATTTTCCGAAGAAGGGAAGAGCCTATTTTTATTATTGCTTGGACAATGCTCATGATGTTTGTCCCTTTAATCGGATTTATTTTATACTTATTATTTGGGCATGGACCTATTGTTAAAGAAAAAAGAACATTTGTCGATGAGATTGAACAAAATCATCATGAATCAAACGTCGCTAATCAAATGGAAAGATTTAAAGCGTTAGATGAAGAAAACCATCCGTTTTCATCTTTAATTCAATTTAATTTAAATTATAATCATAGTCTTTTAACAACCTATAATGAGGTGGAACTTTTTTCAGAGGCAAAGGCCAAATACGAACGTTTAATTCAAGATATTAACGAAGCTAAAGAAACGATTAATATTCTGTACTTTATTATTCGAGGTGACCAAAGTGGAGAGGCCTTATTATCTGCGTTAACGCGAAAAGCAAAAGAGGGCGTTAAAGTTCGATTAGTTTATGATGATGGAGGAAGTTTCATGACTCCCGCCTCTTTTTTTAAGCCTTTAATTGAGGCAGGTGGAATCGTTGTGAAGCATTATCCAGCTAAATTGAAAATTTTCACATTAAATTGGAATTATCGAAATCATCGAAAAATTGTCGTGATTGATGGGAAAATTGGATACATGGGTGGGATGAACATCGGTGATGAGTATCTATCGCTTAATCCTAAGTATAGCCCATGGCGTGATGCCCATTTTAGAGTGGAGGGAGAGGCTGTTCCGTTACTTCAAATGAGATTTTTAAAAGATTATTTTGCCGTCATGGAAAATGAAGCAGATGTATCACAGATTGAACAGAATCTTAACCTGTATTTTAAAGCGCCAACCATTACAACTAAAACCTATCTACAAATTATTACGGATGGTCCTGATCAAAAAACAGACCATATGCGTGCTGCTTTTATTAAATTAATTATGAGTGCAAGAAAGAGTATCTGGATTCAAACTCCGTATTTTATTCCAGATAGTGAGTTTTTACATGTGTTAAAAATTGCGTCTCATTCTGGTTTAGATGTTAAAATCATGATTCCAGTGATTCCGGATAATCATTTCGTGCATCGAACAACCACTTCTTATATTAAAGAGTTGCTTGAAGCGGGAATTGAAGTTTATTTTTATGAAGGGTTCTTACATTCCAAAATTATTATCATCGATGGAAAAATGAGTTCAGTTGGATCTGTTAATATGGATGTTCGAAGTTTTAGCATTAATTTTGAAATCACAGCTTTTATCTATGATGATCAGATGGCGAAGCAATTAATTAAACAATTTGAATTTGATCAACAAAATTGCCGTTTGCTTGATTTTGAATACGAACGCAATAAATCTTGGGTTATGAAAGCTGAAGAATCGATTTATCGATTATTATCAATGTTAATGTAGGGGAGATTAAGAATGAGAAAGAAAATTGGTATGAGAACCATAAAAACGGCTGTCGGGGCAACCATTGCCATTATTTTAGCTAACTTTTTCGGGCTTAAATATGCGCTTTCTGCAGGGGTTATCACGATTTTAAGTGTACAAAACACGAAGCGAAAGTCTGTTGAAATTGCATGGTCTAGATTTAATTCGACTTGCTTAGCGCTTATGATTAGTGGGATTTTATTCTCACTCATTGGCTTTAATGCGTTCGCATTTGGATTATATTTACTGATTTTTATTCCATTGGCTGTTTCCTATAAATTAAGCGATGGCATTGTGATGAGTTCAGTGTTGGTCACACATCTCTTAGGAGAGGGATATATTAGTCTCTCTTTAATTGCGAATGAGTTTTTTTTAGTCATCATCGGGGCAGGAATTGCTATTTTATTTAATCTTTATATGCCAAAAATGCAACCCCGTATTAAAGAAGATCAGGCAAAAATAGAAGAGCAATTTAGAATTGTTCTGCTGTGCTTAGCGGGAACGACCTCAAGTCAATCGGTGGCGATTGATGAAGAATTTTTATTTCAAACATTGGAGGAGATGTTGCTAAAAGCGAGAGATCGAGCTATGTTGCACAAAGAAAATTACTTATTAGATGAAATGACGTACTATGTTCAATATATGGATATGCGCTTCATGCAATATCAGGTGCTTTTAAGTATGCGACAGACGCTTGGAAAAGTGGTAATGACCGTCGAACAGTCGAGTTTAATTGCAGATTTAACGGAACATATTGCTTTTAATTTACATGAATATAATCCTGCAGAAGATTTAATTCAAATGACACAAGATGTTTTAACTCAATGTCGTAATCAAGAGTTACCTAAAACACGAGAAGAGTTTGAAAATCGAGCCTTATTATTCCAATATTTAAATGATTTGCAATATCTCCTTGAAATTAAATGCCATTTTGTTCGAAATTTGACGGAACAACAACGTTTGAAATTTGGACCACAGAG